>CAIJOU010000781.1 GCA_903822375.1 Candidatus Hydrogenedentota bacterium | reverse complement strand
CGGGCCCTCGGTGTCGGGGTTGTAGGTAAGCCCCGCGCCGGCGTAGGCCGACGTAAGATCGCCCATCACCCGCTCCAGGGCTCGCCGCCAGCCGGGCTCCAGATTCTCCGCCGCCCGCACCTCCTCAAGGGAACGAAATACGCGCATGGTTGCCGCTCCTCATGCGCCGGGCACCGCATGGAATCAATATGCGACTGAGAGGGTGGAAGATACGGGTGGCGGGGCGGAGCACAGAAAAACAGCTCCGAGACCCGCAGACCCCGTGGCAACAAAGCCATCGAGCGCATATTGACCATCTGAGGGAGGCTGAGGAAGAAAGCACCACATTGCTGGCAGGCACTGCGCCGCCCGCACACCAAGGAGGAAAAGACGATGGGTTTCACGCGATATTGGGTCAGACCGAGGGAATTGGACGCGGAGCGGTTCCGCGTCTTCGCCGATGCATGCAGCAAGGCATGTTCCTCGCTGGAGTGCAACTTGGTTGACGCAGTCTTCACCGCGGACCAAATCCGCTTCGAGGATCGCCCCGGCTGCGAGACGTTCCTGATTGAGCGCGTCTCGACCAGGGGCCGGGCCGAGGAGCCTGTGTTCGAGTTCTGCAAGACGCAGCGGCTGCCGTATGACGCCGCAGTCGAGCGATGTCTTCAGATTCTGCAGGCGCACTTCCACGAGGCCGAGATCCCCGACCCCGCCTGATTGCCGACAGGCGAAGCAGCGCGCCGGAACCCAGCGACGGGTTCCGGCCATTTCTTCCACTCTCAACGACCGACGCGTCCTTGTGTCCCTATGCCGGATGGCCCTTCGGGAACCAGCGGTTAACATCTTTACCGAATCTTTACTTTTCGTTTGCCGAAACTTTCCGCACATCTGTTTAAATTCTTTTGTGAATGCGACCGGGGCAGGATTTATGTGGTCAGATGGAGACACTTTCATGGTGAACGATGAACCGGTGGATGTCCTCGTGGTAGAGGACGGCGCGAGCGAGCGGACCTCCATCGTGGAGGCGCTGCAAGCCGCGGTCCCCGATGTCAATGTCGTCGCCGTTTGCGATGGCACGACGGCCCTGGACTTTCTTTTCGCGCGGGGCGACTGGGCTGCCCGTGTTGGGGCAGATCCCCCCAGGCTGATTCTGCTGGACTTGTCGCTGCCGGGCGCGGACGGCTTCTCCATCCTCGGCCAAATACGCTCACTCCAAGCGGAAAATGCGCTTACCCTCACCCCCGTTGTCATCTTCAGCGATTCCCAAGACCCCGGCAACATCACGAGGAGCTACCGCTGCGGCGCGAACGGCTACATCATGAAACCGTTGAGTTTCAGCGATTTCCAGGCCGTTGTGAAGAGCATTGGCCAATACTGGATGACGCATAACAGGGTATGTTTCTGACCTGGGCATCGCAACGCGATAGCCCAGGCGCGCATCAGGGCGGGGTAGTGCCGCGCCGCGTAGGGTCAGTTAACCAGGCTCTGAGCCATGATTGAGAAGGAGTACGTATGTAAAACATATGAGAAGCCTTCCCGGGTAAGGCAGATCCAGCCGCCCGGAACCGCTGTTTAGACAGTGGAAGTCCAACGAGGTGATGGGCCGCAACAGGCCGTCCGGCAGGCCCGCCCGCTCGACGTCGTCAAGAGTCCGAAACACCTTCATGGCGCAATCCTCCAGTAGTAGTTCGCGTTCCACTCAGGTGTGATATGGTGTTCGGGGAGGGTTCGATGCGGGTCAGGTGCGATGCGGGCGTGCGGTGGCAAAAGAGAGGGGCGAGTGGAAGTCCCGCCGGGGATGACAAAAACCGCCGGGCGGCGGCATGCGAAAGCCCCATGTGGTGGAATGGGTTGGGACAAAGCCCGCCAAAACAGCAAAAACGCCGGGCGGATGGGCAGTCGGGGCTGAACCGGGTTCCGGCCTTTTCTCAACGTTTGATGGCGGGCTCCGCCGGACGACGGTCAACACAATCCGCCATCTTATTCAACAGCTTCTGTTGTGCAACTTCGGGGCCCACCTCATCCCGAGCTTTCCTGAGCGCCAGCGGAATGAATGGAGCGCCGGGACCCAGCCACGAGTTCCGGCCGATTCTTCCACGCTCGGTGACCGTCACACTGTCACGCCTCTATGATGGATGGATTTTCGGAAACCACACCTTACGCCATTCTTATTGTGCCTTCCAGACAAAAGTGCTAAAATATCCCATGGTCGCTCATCCCCACCGGGCAGCAGTGCCGGTCGTGGGATGAAGGACCGAAAGTGCAACCATCAGTGACACGGTGCTTGAAACCGACAGAGAAACGCGTTTCTCCGGGCTTTATCTCGCGCAACGGACCGTGTGATCTAGGTGTCTTTGTTGCCTGCATTGCTGCGGTCTGTTTCCCCGCGCCTCAGACAGCATCCCTCTTTCCCGATGCCAAAACCGCCCCCATCGCGGCGCTGCCGGCCGGCGGCATTGATCCGGCGGCGCTTCCAATGAGCCCATGCTGCTTTGGGCCGGCGAATCGCGGCGGAAAATCAGATCCGGCATGGATGAGACCGCCATCGCCCCTTCCCGCAGCGCCCGCCCCTGTGGCGGGTGTCCGCGGGGAAATGCGCGCCGCAATGACGGGACTACTGCGGAAAGGAGGGGCGACCTGATGACTCGGAAATGGATTGACTTCAATGCCAGGAAAACCTGGGCGGTCCTGCTGGCCTTGTTTGGGCTCGTGTTTGCCCTCGGTGGGTACGGGTCCTACCGGGTTTCGGAGCAGCGCCTCCGCGCCGAAAAACACAACGAACTGGCGGTCATCGCCGCGTTGAAGTCCGGCCAGATTGCGGAATGGCGGCAGGCACGGCTGGATGACGTCCGCATGTATGCCGCAAGCCCGCTTTTCAGAAGGGCGGTGGCCGCCTGGCTGAAGGACCCCGGCGATACCGGCCTGCGGGACGATTTTCGCGAACGGTTCAGGCTTGTTGAGGAAATCTACGGGTATACCGGCGCGCTGCTCCTCGACCCGGACGGACGCATGCTGCTGAACGTCAGGGACGACCCCGAAGCGGTGGACGCCGCCACGGTGGCGGCCGTCGCGCAGGCGGTTGCGGAAAAACGGCCGGTGCTTTCGGAACTTTTCAGAGGCGATGACGGACACATATGCCTTGACGCCGCCGCGCCGGTGTTGGACGCCGACAACCAGCCCGTCGCCGCCGTGGTGCTGCGGTACGACGCCCAGAAGTATCTCTACCCGCACCTCCAGTCCTGGCCCGTCCCCAGCCGGAGCGCTGAGACCCTTCTGGTGCGCAAGGACGGCGACTCCGTCCTCTTTCTCAACGATCTGCGTTTTCAGGCCGGCGCCGCCCTGACACAGCGCTTCCCGCTGACCCGGACCGACATTCCGGCCGTGCAGGCAGTGCTGGGAAAACAAAACGAGTTTGAGGGCAACGACTACCGCAACGTCGCAGTCCTCGCGCATCTGGAACTGGTGACTGGTTCCCATTGGTTCATGGTGGCTAAGGTGGACCGTTCCGAGATGCTGGCCGAGCTGAGCTTCCGCGCCTGGGTCAGCGCCCTGTTTGTGATGGTCCTCATCGGGCTCACCGCGGCGGTGATGGCCTTTCTCGCCCGCCAGCGGCAGTTTCGCGTTTACCAGGCGCTCCACGCATCGGAGCAGGAGACGCGCGAGGCCCGGCAGGCGCAGGGCGTTTCGGAACTCCGGTACCGCCGGCTCTTCGAGGCGGCGCGGGACGGCATTTTGATCCTCGACGCCGAGACGGGCATGGTTGTTGACGTGAATCCGTACATGATCGAGATCACGGGCCATTCGAAAGAGGAGTTTCTCCAAAGAAAGGTCTGGGACCTTGGGTTTTTCAGGAACATTGTCGCCAACCAGGACAACTTTGCGGAATTGCAGCAGAAGGAGTATGTCCGCTATGAAGACATGCCGCTGGAATCCGCCGACGGCAGCCAGGTTGACGTCGAGTTCGTCAGCAACGTGTATCTGGTGGAAGGCAAGAAGGTAATCCAGTGCAACATCCGGGAAATCTCCGAGCGCAAGCGGGCGGAGAGGGCGCTGCACGCGGAAAAGGAATTCGCGCGCACGCTGCTGGACAACATCGTCGACGGCGTGGTGGCCTGCGACGCCAAAGGAACACTGGTGCTGTTCAACCGAGCCGCGCAAGAGTGGCACGGCATGGATGCGCTCACCATCCCGTCCGGGGAATGGGGCAGCCACTACGACCTGTACGAGCCCGACGGGACCACGCCGCAGCCCACCGGGGCCGTTCCGCTGCTCCGCGCGTTCCACGGAGAAACCGTCCGCGACGTCGAAATGAGCATCGTCGCCAAAGGCCGGCCGCCCCGCCACATTCTTGCATCCGGCAGTCCGTTTTACGATGACCGGCACAACATCTTGGGCGCAGTGGCGGTCATGCACGACATCACCGAGCGCAGGCGGGCGGAATCCCTGCTCGTCGAACGGGTCGCGGAACTGCAACGCTGGCAAAACGTCACGCTAGGCCGCGAGAACCGGGTACTTGAACTCAAGCATGAAGTAAATGAACTGCTGGGCAAAGCCGGGCAGCCGCCGCGCTACCCCAGCGCAGAATCGCTGGACAGAAAGGAGAAATGAGCCATGGCAGAAATGGAAACGCAACTGCCCAAATCGCCGACCGGCATCCAAGGGCTGGATGAAATCACCGGCGGCGGACTGCCCCAAGGCCGGCCGACACTGGTCTGCGGCGGTGCGGG
>CAIJOU010000780.1 GCA_903822375.1 Candidatus Hydrogenedentota bacterium | reverse complement strand
GTGATTAAAGAATTTTGTCTGTGTCCGCTATGCTGAAAAGCGACAATTTTTGAATTGGATATGCCGGCTTTCATTTATCCTGCCAGATCAAAAGTACATATTTTATCCTTTTTACGATGCATAACCACTGTCATAATTGTTCCCACCAGGAACAGGACAAAAAGCACCGCGCGCCGCGTGGCGACACGATCCCATACTGGGGTGGCCGAGATGGGGTTCCTTGCAAGGTGGCGCCGCGCTTCCAATAGAAAGAAAAGGATGACCATTTCCGCGGCGATCCAGAAGACGCCGCATAGTTCGATTAACAGCATGCGGGCTTCGCGTGCTTGCGGGCCCGCAATATCGGTCAGCATGTTCGCCGTTGCTTCCACCCTGTTCTCCGGGCCGGTAAGGCCCCTTCAGACTGCCCCATTCGGCACGGTCACATTAACCACCGAATTCTCCTGAACCGACTCGATTGCGGCGGCCAGCACACGCTGCGCGGCCAGCGCCTCGGCTCCCGACCCTTCAATGTCCCCCGGTCGCGCTCCTGCCGTGACTTGCTCCACAAAGCGGTAAATCCGGTTCCTGAACGTGTCCTCAAAGCATTTTTCCGGGATGTCGCCAAAGAGGGTGTTCGTGATGACCGTCTTCTCGGGACTGGCTGCGGGATACAGCGTCAACTGGCTCATCATATCCTCCAGAACAAAGCGCCCGCCCGTCCCGGCGACCTCGCAGCGTTCCATGGGATGGCCGCGCTCAATGTCATAGCTGCCGGTGAGACCGCCCACGACGCCGTTTGCGAATTCAAGGTTGAAATGCGCCGTGGACCATATGTCCCGACCCGGCGCTTTCGTCACGAAGCACTGTACCCGGCTCACGTCCCCGCAAAAGTGGCGCATCACGTCCACCGTGTGCGGATGCAACGCCTTGATCTGGAACCACGGGGAGGATTCATTCGGGTTCTTGATCCACATGGACATGTTCACAAACAGCAGATTTCCAAGACGCCCTTCCTCCACCCACTGTTTCGCCGTCCGGGTCAGCTTGGTGAAACGGTGGTTCAGATTGACTCCGTAACATACCCCGCGGTCACGGGCGGCCCTGACCATCTGCTCGGCCTTGTCGACCTCGTTGCTGATGGGTTTTTCCCCGAGGACATGGCATCCCGCCTCCAAGGCGAGCATCGTCGGTTCAAAATGGTCGCTCCCATATTCGTATCCGCCCGTGCACACGCCGCAAATGTCCGGTTTGAGCGCCTCCAGCATGGCTTTGGCGTCCTGAAAAGCGGGCACACCGTATACGTTGGATGCTGCCTCCCCCTTTTCACGAACCAGGTCGCACACGCCCGCCAGTTCCACGCCCGGATGGGCGGCATAGTGGCGCAGGTGGATGTTGCCAATGGGACCCAAACCTATTATTGCCACGCGGACCACGGTCAAAACCTCCTTAGATGAGCAAAGTCCTATTGTAGCGGTGCGAGCAATTCAACACAATTGGCACTCTGTGCTACAATCGGCCCATGGCAACCATTGACACACTCAAATCTCTGTACGCCCCCATCGTGCCGCAGTTGGCCGAGGTGAGGACGCTGGTGGATGCTGTTTGGCGCGATGCATTGGAACTGGTACGTGTTCCGGCCGTGGACATACCAGGCGCTGGCGGCAAACTCCTCCGGCCGGCGCTGTGCCTGCTTTCGGCCGCCACCGTGGAAGCGGATAGCCTGTCACGCTTCACGCACCTTGCGGCCGCGTACGAAGGACTTCACCTCGCCTCCCTTGCCCATGACGACGTCATTGATCACGCCATGCTGCGCCGGGGACACAACTCCCTGAACATGCTCTGGAACAACCATGCGGCGGTTCTGGGCGGCGACTACCTCGTCGCCCGCGCCGTTGAAATGATTGCGGAATACGACTGTTGCTCCGTGGTTTCGAAAGCGGTTGCGTCCGTAAGGCGCATGGCCGAATGCGAACTGTTCTTTTACGGCCGCCCCCCCGGTGAAACCCTTCCCGAGGAATGCGTTCAACTTGCCGAGGGCAAGACCGCCAGTCTTTTCGCCGCCGCCTGTTCCGCGCCCGCAACCATACTCAAGTCGCGCCATGAAAGCGCCCTGTGGCAGTTTGGGAACTCCCTGGGCGTGGCGTTCCAACTCGTGGACGACATTCTCGACCTCACCGGCACCACCGATGACCTGGGCAAGCCGTCCTGCGGTGACATTGCCGAGGGCAAGAGCACCCTGCCCGTTCTGTACATGCGCAAAGCCCTTTCGAAGGATGAAAAGGGCCGTCTGGATGCACTCCAAGGCGCGCCCCTTTCCGAAGGGGACCGTCAATGGGTCCATGATGCGGTTTTACAGACAGGCGCGACGTCCAAAGCGCGGGCCGTTGCAAAATCCTACGCG
>CAIJOU010000779.1 GCA_903822375.1 Candidatus Hydrogenedentota bacterium | reverse complement strand
GTGTTGCCGTTAATCGTCGTGCCCGCGCTGGCAATGACGGACATGTTTGTAAAGCTTGACGCGGGCGCGCAGGGTTTGAGCTTGTCCAGACACCAGCCAAGATAGATATAGTCCGGGGCCACCAGCCACGGCGACTGGACCAGGCCCTCTTTCTTGATCCATTCCAAATGCTTGCCCGCCATGGGCGACGACGGACAAACGCTGATGTTCGGGTCGGTCAGATACTCGGGATAGACCGCCGCCGCCGCCGGACCCACCGCCATCTGGATTCCAATGGTGCCGTCATTATTCTTCTTCATGACCTGCAGCGGAGGGAAACTTC
Organism: Candidatus Hydrogenedentota bacterium; assembly: GCA_903822375.1. Lineage (GTDB taxonomy): Bacteria > Hydrogenedentota > Hydrogenedentia > Hydrogenedentales > CAITNO01 > CAITNO01. The sequence continues at coordinate 3,099 of CAIJOU010000779.1, read as the reverse complement.
CCTTGGCCTCGTTCGAGTACATCTTCAATACCAGCCCCCACTGCTTGAGGTTGTTCTGGCAACTTGACCTGCGCGCGGCCTCCCTGGCCCGTGCGAGCGCGGGCAGCAGGATGGCGGCCAGAATGCCAATGATTGCGATAACCACCAGCAATTCAATCAACGTAAAGCCTCTTTTGGTCATCTTTTTTATTCCTTTTTCACATTCGGGTCCCTGCCCTTGCCCAGGCGCACCCAGTCATCGACAGACCATTCGCATTTTGGCACGAATGGGCGGGCTTTACAATGGCTGAAACTGCCGTGTATATTTGTGAAACTCTTATCGCAGGTTGATTTCGAGCGCGGGAACGGCTGGGTTTCGGCCCTTGGCGACGGCTGGCAGTGTCCGGAACGCAAGAAGGCGGCAGGGATGAAGAAGGAACGGTCCAGACACGAGATAGGGGATATCATGCAATGGTCCCCTAAGTGCCGGGAGCACTTTTTTCCCTGGAAATCCAAGGCGGCGCCCGTCATTGAAGCGCAGTCGATTGCGGAGGCCGGAATTACGGAGTGCCACCCGGGTTACCGTCTTGAGCGAAGTGCGCCGCGTTTTCATCTGCTCGTGTACACGGTGGAGGGCGCGGGCGAAGTCTACGACCTCATGCGCTCCAGGCCTGTAGAGCCCGGCCAACTTCTGATTGTGCCGGCGCTTCACCCCTTTGGCTACCTTCCCCAAAGCGAGACGTGGCGCTTTGTCTGGTTCCACTTACCCGACAATGACGCGTGGGCATTCCTGCGAAAGGAACCGTTGCGCGTAAGAAGGACCGTGCTCACCGGTGCGATATGCGAGGCGACGGAAGGATTCCTGCGCGAGTCCCGCGGACGCTCAGACAGCCATCAGGAAGCGGGCGGTCTGTTGATTCAACTCGCGGGCATATATATACGGCGCGAGTTGGGCGCGGGTGACGACAATGCCGACGTGGAGGCGGGCAACCGCCTGGACTACCTTAGCTCGCTGATTAACGCGGACCTGGCGCGCAATTGGACCGTGGAACTTCTGGCCGAAAGCCTGGGGGTGTCCTGTTCCCACCTTCACCACATGGTCCAGAAGCGCTTCAAGATATCCCCGATGAAACTGGTGACGCGGCTGCGCATGGAGCGTGCCCAGGAACTGTTGATTCTGCACAACGTGCCCCAAAGCGTGATCGGCGAATTGGTGGGCTACCGAAATGAATTCGCCTTTCTGGTCGCCTTTAAGCGGTTCTCTGGCGTCACCCCGGGTGATTTCCGCAAGCGAAGATAGCGGGGCGGCGTCGAGTTATTCCAAACCGAACGCACAGAGCCGGGCGTTGCGGATTTCGAATTCGAGGCGAACAGGTTGTCCTTTCAAAGAGGCAAGCGAGCCTTTCCACGCAACGGGCAGGGCCACTCCATCAGTTGCCAGCGCAGAGGAGTCGCTGTAGTCAAAGCCCTGCACCGCCGTGCCCGTTCCGTCCAGCACACGCACCCGTATCCCGCCCGAGGATGCGTCCGCATTGACAGTCAGTCTTTCCGCGTCGAGTAGCAGCGGCGGCGTGCGCAACCGGCCCGGCACTGCGCCCGCGGTTCGCGCCACGTAGCGGTCGCGCTTTATCGTCACCAGACCGATTTGCCGTTCTTCAAAACGGTTGACCTTGTGCCCGTGGGCATAGCCGCCGTAATAAAGATACACGTCGTCGCCCACCGGCACCTGTTCGTCAATCCACGCATGCGCATGGTCCCAGGCGTCCCGGCGCGGGTCTGGGTCGAAGAAATGCGCCTGGTCGCGCGTCCACGACTCGCCATCGCGGCTCCAGGCCAGCGCGGTATAGCCCACGCCGTAAGCGTCCGGCGGGTTGGGCGGGTTGTCCGCCTTCAGGTCGTCGCGCAGCACCTTGACCATGCCGATGAGCAGCCCGCCTCGGGCGAGATAGCCGTCCATCGCATAGAACTGCGTCTTGCCGCCGTCGCGCGCATCGTCGGGCAACACGACATAATGCGGCGGGCTCCAATGGATGAAGTCATCGCTGTATGCGTGCATTGTCACCCGCCGGTCACCCGCCCACGCATCTCCGGTGCGATAGACGGATATCGTTGCGATGTTCCGGTTGCGGATGGGGTCGTGGTACAGACCCGTGATGTCATGGTTCTGGTACAGCACGACCCCGGGCACCAGTGACGTCCAGGCGAGCCCGTCCGGCGAGCAGGCGACCTGCAAACCGCCGTCCCGCCACCAGCCAAGTTTATGGCGTTGCGCCGGGTTGGCGAAGGCCGCGCCCTCGTCCACGATGCTGACACCGAAGTTCATCGGCGCGGGGTCATCCAGCACCCGGGCCGGGCGCTCCCAATGAATCCCGTCCGCCGATTCCATGTATCCCACATGCTGGCTGCCCGCGTCCGCGTTCTCGCGGCGATGCCCGTACCAGATGCGGAACCGGCCGGTTGTCGTATCGCGCAGCACCGTCATGTAGGGCTGAAAGTTGCCATCCTCTTTTCCGGTAACCACGGGGTTCGGAATTGCCACGTTCCGCGCCGGGGGACAAACCTCCCGGATGAGGTTGTCGGATTCGGCTACCAAGAGATCATCGATGAAGAGCTGCGGCCCGCGCTCCAATGCCAATGGCTGTGTTGCGTCCGAGAATCCGGGAATATAGATGGATGCACGCGAATTCGACAGGGGAGTCTTCTCGGCACCGTCCTGTCCGGCAGCGGTCGCTGACATAAATGCCGCGAAAACGGCAAACGTCACTGCCAACCACACTCGCTGATGGGGCATGCGCAACTCCTTCACAGGGATTACCCTGACTTGAGACCAGTCTATCATGGACGCGGCGATTCCGGGTCTGCAGTTAGTTGCACGGTTCACCGGAACGCCTTGGTGGCCTCCATCCCCCCAAGGTTGGGATGCCCTTACAGGGCAAGGTGCGGTGGACGCATCTTACCCCGGGACGCACTTGCCCTTCGGGCGTTGTGCGGCCCGGGGCTGGGATTGGGTGACGCCTTTGGCGTCGCACGCGGGGCAGTCATCCCGGTCTTCTTCTCTTTGCGGTGCACGGTCGGGACTGGGATGCCCCTTCAGGGCAGGGCAGCGTGGACACATGGTAC
>CAIJOU010000778.1 GCA_903822375.1 Candidatus Hydrogenedentota bacterium | reverse complement strand
CTGGCGCTCGATAACGGGCCCGGACGACTGCTTGATATCCACGCCCAGTTCATTGGCAATGATGCGTGCCAGCGTCGTCTTTCCCAAGCCCGGAGGACCGCTGAGCAAGAGATGGTCCAGGGGCTCCCGCCGCTGTTTGGTCGCCGTAATGGCAATGCGCAGCTTCTCTTTAATCGGTTCCTGGCCCGGAAAATCGTCCAGCCGTTGCGGCCGGATCTGGTCATCCATGACCCGGTCGTCCTCGATCGGCGCCGGATTGAGTATTTCATCCTTTGACATGGTTTACTTCCTTGCCAGTGAACGCAGCGCAACGCGCACCACGTCCTCATCTGACGCCTGCGGTCCCAGTTCGGTTCGCGCCTGGAGCACGGCCTTCTTGGCCTCTGGAGCGGTGCAGCCCAGCGAAATCAGTGCCTCATAGGCATCGTCCCCGCCAAGCGACAGGGCTTCCGCACCGGTTTCCCCGAGAATGGCGCTGAGTTCGGGGCTCTGCCCGAGTTTGGTCTTCGCCTCAAGGACTATGCGCTGGGCCATCTTCTTGCCCACGCCCGGCGCTCGCGTGAACGCGGTGACGTCATTGGACTGGATGGCCGTGGCGAAGGGCGACGGCGGAAGCGTGGACAGTACAGACAGCGCCACTTTGGGCCCCACGCCCGAAATGCTGAGCAGAAGCTCAAACAGGGCCTTCTCGTCCTGTCTCAAGAAGCCGAATATCTGAAAGGACTCCTCGCGTATGTGGCAGTAGGTAAGCAGTGTGACTTCCCGGTTCATGGACAGTTTCTCGTGCACGAAATCCGGGACGAAAAGCTCATAGCCAACCCCGCCCACATCCAACGCGATGGACTGCAGGCCCTTGAAGGCCACCGTTCCCCGAAGAAAAGCAAACATGCGTCAACTCCCGCGCAGTAAGACATGAACCGGCCCAGCGGTGGGGGAAAAGCCCACCACAGCCTATGATACTTGCCCCAAATGCCAAATGCGAATCCGCACCCTCCGAACCGGACATTTCACAAGTTCACGCCACACAAGGATAAGGCGACACCGGCGATGATAGCTGTAGCTTTTGGCAAATAGCCCTAAGTAATGACGACATAAGACTCTGGTGAAAGTTTGTTGGTCTTGCTCTTGACAGAAGAGTAATCGGCGGCTTCTAATATGGACTAGCCAACTCTGGGGGTATCCTGTATATGATGGGTGAATTCAGGAAGACTGACGAGCCCCCGTGGAGCCCTATTCGCTACTTTCTCTTGGGCGCGGGTGTTTTCTTGATTGTCATAATCGGGCAGTGCGCGTTTATAGTACACCCGGTGAATATACCCTCTGCCGTCACGAGTCGGGCAACATTCTTTTTGGACAGCGTTGGTGGTCCACATGTTTGTCTGATGATGCACAATTCCCTGGGGCGAGCAGTGCGCGTACTCTCTGTGGAAAGTTACATTGATGATGTGCTTTGTCCGGACCTACTCGACCTCACGCCCAAACGGAGAAAACTGCGCATAATCGGGCACGCCGAGAGTGGCATGTGTTGCTGTCTGAGCGAGCATCCGGCAGTGGCCCAGTTGGAGGTGGGCGAGCACGCGCTCCATTTTGTCGTTGACGGTTACAAGACGAATGAGCTTCACTTTATCAAAGAGCCGACGGGAAAGTTGATCATCGTGAATCCGGAAGATCCTGACATCTGGTATCCCCCGACATTTCGATAATGTTATGGACCCAGTTGTGGCGTGGTCGGGAAAGCACATCACAAATCAGGGACATGATGAGATATCCGGTCTAACTTCGTGGCACCGTATACGACGCCGACGGCATGAGGCATATGGACGGATTATTGACCCCGGCCGCTGCCAGTTCAGAAAGACATAGACCCAAGCCGGCCTGCAACGATTGTGCCTTCCTCGCGCCGGTCAGCCGCACCTCCGCGTCGTTCATTTCTGTCACCATCACGGCGCTGGGCGCCTTTTCGAGCGTCGACAGCGCCGTCTGGCCGTTGATCTCCGCGCTTTCTCGCAATCGCTGTATCACGGCATGCCATGTACCCAAGGACAGCCAGTCCCTAAATGCCGAAGCGCCGAGACCTTCCTGGGCGGGTGTCAGAAAGACGATGCGTCCTCCGGGTTTCATGGCCTGATAGGCATTGAAGAGGGCCTTGTGGCTTTGCACAAAGTTTCGCGCCGTGCCCGCAGACGCGATGACGATGTCCGCCGGGTGGGGGAGGGGCACCTCATACATTCTTGCCGCGAAAGCGCACGCGGCCTCATGCGCGGCATGCCGGTTGCCCACGAAGAGCCCGGCAATACGGTTGTCCCGGTTAAGCACCGTATTCACAACACACTCCGCGGGTGCGAACGCCGCGGCTTCAGCCATGTCTTCCGCGACCGGGTTGCCGTCCAGCCGTCCGATCTGCACGTCCGGATTGAGCCGGTCCTCGTATGGATGGAGGTTGAGGGAATGGTTCGCGGCAATCGTCTGCTCTCCGGCAAGGCCGGGCACAATGGACTTGCGCCCACCGCCAAACCCGGCGAAATAGTGGAGCACGACCGTCCCCGTCAGTATGACCCTGTCCACCTCAAAGAGGCGGCGGTTCAACCACACGGGGGTTCCGCGCGAGGTGTTGCCGACATAAACAAGGCCGTCGGCGTCATCTGGAACATGCGGGAAACACTGGGAAGCGTAGCGCGCGTAAAGCTCCGACCCCATGATCCGCTGCAATTCTTCAACGGTGGGACGTCGGTGCACTCCCGTGGCAACAAGGAAACACAGGTCCTTTTCGGCGACACCCCGGCGCAGAATCTCCTCGACAAGCGCGGGCAGCACTTCCGCGATACCCGTGTGTCGAAAAGAGTCCGACAGCACAATCGCCACGCGCTCCCCATGGCGGATGCCCTTCAGTGCGGCGCCGTCCATTTCAATGGGAGCGTGCAGCGCGGCGCGCAGCGCGGCAACCGCATCATCCAGCGGGGAAGTCGCGGCAATATCGAGCGAAAAGACCGAAAGTGTCCCGGGAACAACGGCGTGAAGCGCTTTGCGCCCATAGGGCATTTCAATGGTGATGGTCATGGATTCTTCAGAAATCGAAGGGATTTCCGCCCCCTTCCATCGACCGGTCCCGGTGGAGCATGCACACGCGCCACATCATGATAAAGGCAAAGCAGGTGATGCAGTCTAGGACCGCATCATAGAGTCCCATCCAGAGAATGTCCAGACCGGTATCCGTGGGAATCATCGCGCTGCGCAGGTCAATCAGAATCCACTGCCCCAACCCAATGAACAGCACTGGAATAGTCAGCAGGAATTGCCCATAAATGGGTTCCAGGGCGGACGGCAACTGGCCCCAGTCCAACCGGCCCCAATACATGATGCAGACGCCCACGGGCAGGCAGAACGCCTGCAGGGCGAGGTCAAGCATGAACAGGGAGGGAAGCGCGCTTTGCATCCCCGCCTCACCCAGCTTGAGCATCATGTCGATAACCATAAGCTGGCAGAGGTTGATAATGAACCACGGCAGAAAGAAGCGCCGTACCCCATCCTGCCACCCCGCGCATTTCCACAGCGGGCGGTCGACCCTGCGTCCAATCATGGAGAAGAACGCCGCGGCGCACAGGGATGCGCCGACGGCCAGCCAAAGCAACGATGCAAGCCGAAAGGCCGCAATCCAGGGGGGAGGGGCCGCCTTGTCCACGTCGGCGGCGACTGCTGCATTGGCGATACGGTACACCGCGGCCACCACGGCCGAACAGGCAACGTAGCCGGTCACGTATGCGGAATTCTCACGGAAGCGTTTGGAACTGTCCGACCAGAGGCTCAGCAAGCTGTTTTACTCCAAGGGGATTGAAGACACGTAGACTGGATTAATTATAGACGTGTCCGCAGGTATGATCCAACGGCTCCATTCTTGTCGGTGGGGCAATTCATGCCGCGTGCTCCCCAAGCCTCCCACATGTTTCCATGGGCCCCGTGACGCGCTTCCGGGTCTTACTCGACGATAAACCCTTCCTTTTCGAGCGCCTTTTCAAGGTCGGCGCGCGAAACCCCGTCGTACCGCACGGACGTCTGCGGATTGATGGCCTCAAAGAACTTGGTGAATTTCCGACGGTGCACCAGGTCCGCCATGACAAGCGGGTCGTCCGACTCTATGACGTGGTACG
>CAIJOU010000777.1 GCA_903822375.1 Candidatus Hydrogenedentota bacterium | reverse complement strand
CGCTGCAAAACCGGGCCAATGAGTTGGGACTGCCCCTTCCGAAGTACAGTTTTGAGGACCCTTACCTTGTATTGACGATCTACCGCACAAAGGTGAGTGCCACCCTAACTCTTGGCCTCAAGATCCTCAATGCGCTCAACAAAGATGAGCGTGCCGGATGGGAATTCCTTTCCCGTCATACATTCATTACCACCAAGGCCTATGCCGAGCACATGGGTTTTGATACGCGCAAGGCGCAACGCCATTTTAGAAGGTTTGTTGACTTGGGCCTTCTGAAAAGGTTCGGGGAGGGACCGGCCAGTGAATACCATGTTATCCGCTCGTGATCGCGACACTTTCCCCGACATTGTGTCGCGATTGCCAGTGCTGAAATAGGCGTTTAGCCAGATCGCGACACTTTTCGCGACATTTTGTCGCGATTACCGAGTAGGCAAGGAGAATGGCGACATGTTCTTTATGGCTAGGGTGGTGTACGAGGCTTGGATATGAAAGGCTACCCGATTCCATTTAGGAGCAAGGGTCCAATTAGGCACATCCAAATGCTAAGTGTTGTGTTTGCAAAGGCTTCCAATTTAGGCGCAAATCCGAACACGGGCATGCGGACGAATTCGAAGAATTTTAAGCTGTCGGTAAGTTTGCGAATTGACACCAGCAGTTCAAAACTTGAATTAGAGAGAAGGGTTGGCGATGGCCGACAACGAAAACCAACCTACTTTTCTGAGGTGACCGGATAATGCCCCCTTCGACCTTTACAGAATCCGTAGTCGAGGACGCCACCCTTCAGTGGTTCGGCGAGTTGGGCTATGCCGTTGGGCACGGGCCGCACATGGCCCCCGGCGAGATGTTTGCGGAGCGGACATCCTTTGGCGAGGTGGTACTGGAGGGGCGGCTGCGGGAGGCCATCTACCGGTTGAACCCGGCCATCCCGGAGGAGGCGCGGGAGGAGGCGTTGCGCAAGGTGCTGCGGGTGGGCACGCCGTCGCTGGTGCAAACGAACCGCATCTTCCACCGGATGCTGCGTGATGGGGTGGCGGTGGAATACCCCCGGCCGGACGGGTCCATCGCGGGCGACCATGTGCGCTTGGTGGACTTTGGCAATGCGCTGCTGAACGACTGGCTGGCAGTCAATCAGTTCACGGTGATTCAGGGGCAGCAGAACCGGCGACCGGACATTGTGGTCTTCGTGAACGGGTTGCCGTTGGGGCTGATTGAATTGAAGAATGCGGCGGACGAGAACGCGACGGTCTGGAGCGCCTATGCGCAGTTGCAGACGTACAAGGCGGAGATATCGACGCTGGTCCAGTACAACGCCGTGCTGGTGCTGAGCGACGGCCTGAAGGCCCTCATCGGCTCGATCACGGCCAATCAGGAGTGGTTCAAGGTCTGGCGCACGGTTGACGGCGAGGGGGACGTGCCCAAGGCAGCGCTGGAACTGGATACGTTGGTGCGCGGGGTGTTTGAACCGAAGCGCTTTCTGGACCTGCTCCAACATTTCATTGTGTTTGAAGACGACCCTGACAGCGGGGTGCCGCACAAGATTATCGCGGGCTATCACCAGTTCCACGCCGTGAACGTGGCGGTGGAGGAGACGCTGCGCGCCAGCGGCCTGACCGGCGACGTTGCGGTACAGGAGGAGCAGGGGGCGTATTGGGCGGGCCGGATGAGCCACGGCAAACCGGGCGACCGCCGGGCGGGCGTGGTGTGGCACACGCAGGGGTCGGGCAAGAGTTTCTCCATGCTGTTCTACGCGGCGCGGGTCATCCGCCTCCCGGAGATGCAGAACCCGACGTTGGTGGTGCTGACGGACCGCAACGACCTCGACGATCAGCTTTTCGGCCAGTTCCAGCGCTGCCATGAATTGCTGGGGCAGACGCCCGTGCAGGCGGCCAGCCGGGAGCATCTGCGCGAACTACTGGCGGTGGCGAGCGGCGGCGTGGTGTTTACGACGATCCAAAAGTTCCTGCCCGAGGAGAAGGGGGAGCGGAATCCGGCGCTGAGCGGGCGGCGGAACATCATCGTCATCACTGACGAGGCACACCGGAGCCAGTATGACCTGATTGACGGGCTGGCCCGGCACATGCGCGACGCGCTGCCGAATGCTTCCTTCATCGGGTTCACGGGCACGCCCATCGAGAAGACGGACGCCAACACGCGGGCGGTCTTTGGCGACTACATCAGCATCTACGACATCCAGCGGGCCGTCGCCGACAAGGCCACGGTGCCGATCTACTATGAGAGCCGCATCGCCAAGTTGGGGCTCAACGCGGCGGCAATGCCGAAGATTGACGCGGAGTTCGACGAAATCACGGAAGGCGAGGAGCAGTCCAGAAAGGACAACCTCAAGACCAAGTGGGCGGCGCTGGAAGCCTTGGTGGGTGACCCGAAGCGCATTGCGCTTATCGCCGCCGACTTTGTGGCCCATTTTGAGAAGCGCTGGGAGGCGATGGACGGCAAGGCCATGGTCGTGTGCATGAGCCGCCGCATCTGCGTGGACTTCTATGAGGCGCTGGTCAAGCTGCGGCCCGAGTGGGCGAGCGCCAAGGATGACGACGCCGAGGCCGAGAAGGGCCGGGACTGCGTGGTAAAGGTGGTGATGACGGGCAGCGCAGACGACGGCCCGGACTGGCAGGCGCACATCCGCAACAAGGACAAGCGGCGCAAGCTGGCCAACCGGTTCAAGGACAGCAAGGACCCGTTCCGTATCGTTATTGTGCGCGACATGTGGCTGACGGGCTTCGACGCGCCATGCCTGCACTCGATGTACGCCGACAAGCCGATGCGCGGTCATGGGCTGATGCAGGCCATTGCACGGGTGAACCGGGTGTTCCGCGACAAGCCGGGCGGGCTGGTGGTCGATTACCTTGGACTGGCCGACCAACTCAAGCAGGCGCTGGCCACGTACACGGAGAGCGGCGGCAAGGGCGACCCGGCCTATGACACCACGCAGGCCATCGCCATGATGCTAGAGAAGTACGGCGTCGCCTGTAACATGCTGCACGGGTTCTACTGGAGCAAGTGGGTCACGGGCACGTCGATAGAGCGTCTGGCGCTGCTCCCGGCGGGTCAGGAGCATATCCTTGAGCAGGAAGACGGCAAGCCGCGCTTCACCCAAGTGGTGACGGACCTGTCCCGCGCCTTTGCCCTGTGCGCCGCATCGGACGAGGCCGAGGAAATCCGCGACGACATCTCCTTCTTCCAAGCGTTGCAGGCGGCGCTGAACAAGCACACCATAGGGAGAAAGAAGACGCCCGAGGAACTCGACGCGGCCATCCGCCAACTGG
>CAIJOU010000776.1 GCA_903822375.1 Candidatus Hydrogenedentota bacterium | reverse complement strand
CGCCCGAGCAAATAATATTTTGCGCGCATTGAAACTTTTGGACCGCGGCCTGCGTGAGCGGCCCAAAATAACCGGTGGCGCTGCCCGCAGCCAAATAAACCAGGCAAACAAGGAGACAAGACATGTCCGTTGGAAAACGATTCAAGATTGCGTCCATTGGCGCCGGCAATGTGGGCGCGACAGTGGCGCAGTATTGCCTTGAACTGGAACTGGGCGACGTGGTGCTCACCGACATCGTCGAGGGACTGCCCCAGGGCAAGGCGCTCGACCTGACCGAAGCCGGCCCCATTCGCGGCTACAGCGGCATTTGCACCGGCACCAACGACTATGCCGACATCGCCGGTGCCGACGTGGCGGTCGTCACGGCGGGCCTGCCGCGCAAGCCCGGCATGACCCGGCTCGACCTGCTGGAAAAGAACGGACGCATCATCAGCGGCATTTGCGACAATATCGCCAAGTACGCGCCCAATGCGGTGGTCATCATCGTGACCAACCCCCTCGATGTGATGGTGTACCTTGCCCACAAAAAACTCGGTTTCCCGGCCAACCGCGTGATCGGCATGGCCGGATGCCTGGACAGCGCGCGCATGCGGTCCTTCGTGGCCATGGAACTGGGCGTGAGCATGAAGAACGTCGACACCATGGTGCTCGGCTCCCACGGCGACGACATGGTGCCCCTGCCCCACTACACCACCGTCTCCGGCATTCCCATCACCAAACTGATGCCGCAGGACCGCATTGACGCCATCGTCGAGCGCACCCGCAAGGGCGGCGGCGAGATCGTCGCACTGCTCAAGACCGGCAGCGCCTACTACGCGCCCGCCGCAAGCGCGGTGCGCATGGTGCAGTCCGTCCTGCGCGACGAGAAGCAGTTGCTCCCCTGCGCCGCGCTGCTCGGCGGCCAATACGGCTTGAACGACATCTTCATGGGCGTGCCCTGCGTGCTGGGCGCGGCGGGGGTCGAGAAGGTGCTCGAACTTGAAATCTCCGAGGCCGACTTGCAGTCCCTGCACCGGTCCGCCGCCGAGGTGCGCTCCGGAATAGACGGACTGAAGGAACTGGGCATTCTTTGATAGCAGTATGCAGCGCACACATGACTGTGTTTTATCTGTATTTTGTACGGGCGGGCCTAACGGCCCGCCCGTATCATTTACGGAATGCGCGGCCCGTGCAGAGGGTAATCCGGCACCGAATTGGGTGGGTTGAATTCCCCAATTGCCCCGCAGATCCCGCATTTATAGGGAACTTTTTGGGACAAACCGCAACTTTCAGCGCCCGGCGGGGTGCGCTGGGGAGCTGAATTTGACTTTCGCCCCCCTTTTTAGCTACCTTCTTGGCGGATTCAACCAGCGAACTGCACGGGGAAAGTGGGTCGATCAAGTCCGGGAAGGACGTGCGAGTGCGCTGGGTGTGTGTCTCTCCGACGGTTTCCTGACTTCCCCAGCTGCATTTCGCTTTCTGCGGACAGCGGTTTCAAAGGGGGGAGATGCCGCCGAAGTGTCCAGAGTTTCGCGAAGTTCCGCGCGGGTCGCGGCCCGTGGCGTTGTGTAAACACCGTACAACAAGGGAGAAATGGCTATGTTGGCAATGTTGTCGAAATCCTCAACAAGGCGCGCCCTGCTGGGCCTGCTCGCACTCGCGGTCCTGTTGCCCGCGGGCACGGCGTTCGCCAGCGAGGCGGACCTCGTGATGCCCAATTTGGCATCGGTCACGTTCATGGGCTTCATCAGCGGCTGGGCGCTGCTGGGTCTCGGCCTGCTCATTTGCCTCGGCGGCATGGGCTTCGGCATGGTGCAGTACACGCGCATCCGCAACCTGCCCGTGCACAAGTCGATGCGGGACATCTCGGAACTCATTTACGAGACCTGCAAGACTTACCTGCTGACGCAGGGCAAGTTCATCGCCATCCTGTGGGCCTTCATTGCGGTTATCATCGCCATCTACTTCGGCGGATTGGCCGAAGGCACGAAGGGTCATTACGGCACGGTCGTGATTATCCTGATGTTCAGCATCGTGGGTATCCTCGGCAGCTACGGCGTGGCGTGGTTCGGCATCCGGATCAACACCTTCGCCAACTCCCGCACGGCCTTCGCCAGCCTCGGCGGCAAGCCCTTCCCGACCATGGCCATTCCGCTCCAGGCCGGCATGAGCATCGGCATGCTGCTCATCTCGGTTGAGCTCGTCATCATGCTCGGCATCCTCCTGTTCGTCCCCGGCCACATGGCCGGTCCCTGCTTCATCGGCTTCGCCATCGGCGAGTCGCTCGGCGCGGCCGCGCTGCGCATCGCGGGCGGCATCTTCACCAAGATCGCCGACATCGGTTCAGACCACATGAAAATCGTCTTCAATATTAAGGAAGACGAGGTGCGCAACCCGGGCGTGATCGCGGACTGCTCCGGCGACAATTCGGTCG
>CAIJOU010000775.1 GCA_903822375.1 Candidatus Hydrogenedentota bacterium | reverse complement strand
CTGGATGCCAGGCACCACGGCGGACACCAACAGTGTGGCCCCTATGAGGATAAAGATGTAAACGGTGATCACCGCCCAGAGGCGGCTGAACTTCCGTTTTTCCAAGAGCCGCACTACCGGGTCCAACACGTAGGCGATAATGCCTGCTACGATCAGCGGGATCAGTACCGGCTGCAAAAAACCGAAGATTTTCCCGATCAACCAGATCAATCCGACGATCAGGGAGCCCACCACCAACATGGCCAGTCCGGTGATGGCATTCCACAGGGTTTTTTGCTGAAAACGGGTGGGGTAGCGCATGTTGATGGGCGATTATTCAATCCCGGAAGCTAGTCTGACTCATGGGGAACGCGCCGTCCATGCCCAAATGGTGCTTTCTGTGACGCTCGCGTTGCCTCATAAATAAAGACACCGTAGGACGAATCAGAAAATCGGCGAATGATGCCCATTGCCTCATAAATCAGGACACCGTGGCGCATGGCCAGAACCATGAGTCAATCAACCCGCGACGAATACCTCGAAAAGATGCGTGATCGCTACCGGCGATACGACGGGAAGCTCGCCAAAACGAAGCTCCTCGAGGAGTTCTGCCAAATCACCGGGCACGAGCGCAAATACGCCAACAAGCTCCTCAAACGGCTCCGTGGGCCGAAACGAAAGGGCCGGTTGAGGTCGAAAAAGCGGGGGCGTGAAAAAATCTACGCCCCGGAAGTGGTCGGCATTATTTTTGAGATTTGGAAGCACTCCGAACAGCCTTGCGGCAAGCGGCTCGCCCCGATGCTCAAGGACTGGCTGCCGTTTTATGAGAAACATTACGGACTCCTCGGGTCCGAGATCGTGGCGAGTGTGCTGAGCATCAGCCCGGCCCAGATCGACCGGGTCCTGGGGCCGAAGAAAGTCGGACATGGCGAGGTCAACCGCCGCACGCCCAAGACCAACGCGGCGGTCAAGGCGTTGGTGCCCATCCGGGCGGAATGCTGGAACGCGCAAGAGCCTGGATGGATAGAGGCGGACACGGTGGCGCATTGCGGCGGGGACATGCATGAAAGCTTCCTCTGGAGTCTCACCGCGACCGACATCTTCAGCGGGTGGACCGAGGTGAGAACGTCCTGGAATCGTGGCCAGTACAGCGTTTGCGACGCATTTTCGGCAATCGAGAGGCATCTGCCATTTGTTATCCTCGGGGTGGATACCGACAACGGTGGGGAGTTCCTAAACTACCACCTGCACCACCATTTCACGGGACGGGATCGACCGGTATTCATGACCCGCTCACGGCCCTATCACAAGAACGACCAAGCTCACGTGGAGCAAAAAAACTCGACCCATGTGAGGCAGTTGCTCGGGCACGACCGGCTCGCCCACCACCTGTTGATCCAGCCCGTTTTCGAGTTGTTGGAAGCATGGAGCGTGTGGCGCAATTGCTTCACCACGACCTTCAAGCAGATCGCGAAGCGGCGTGTAGGCAGCAAGACCGTCCGGGTGCATGAGAAGGTCCCCAGGACGCCGTGTGAGCGCCTCATAGGATACTGTCGTGAGGTGGGAGACGAGCCGACTGCCGACGCGCTGGACGCCTGGCGGGGGCGTCTCGATCCGTTTGAGCTGAAGAAGTGGATTGAGAAGCGGCTCAAGGTCATCTGGAAGCTCGACGCGGCCCTTACCATCGCTGAGATTGCCGGGGAGAGTGACCTGGAGGGGGTGGCGGCGGCGATTTTGAAAGATCGG
>CAIJOU010000774.1 GCA_903822375.1 Candidatus Hydrogenedentota bacterium | reverse complement strand
CTGGGCGGAAGCCATCGAACCGAAGGTGGCGGAGTTGCTGGGCGAGAAGCCCATCAAGCCCGAAAGCGAAGCACCCAAGTGGCGTCCGTCCTGCCGTCCCCGGCACTGACAGCGGGAAACCACGGAGTGCGCCAATTCTGGAACAGGGCGGCAACGGCGCCGCGCTTTGCCACCGCGCCAAACGGCATTTTCCCGTTGTGAGTCCATGCCCGTCCGTGTTCGTCCACGATGCAAAGGCTTTCGCCCCTCCACAAGGCGACACGCCAGCGGAAGAATCTACTCCGAAAATGCTATACTAACTTTTCAATTTCTTAGGTTTGACGCGGGCGGGGCTGTCCTTGTTTGGGAGCCTCAATGCGCGTCTCATTCAAGGGTGGTCTCATGTGGCGCTTCAAAAAGTATTCGGTTGGACATTCATTGGCCGTGCGCGTGCTGCCCATGGTGTGCCTAATCATCGTCTTGAAGATTGCAGCGTATTTTCTGGGCTTGGAGTTTCTCTCGCTCAGCCCGCTGTTCTCCGGCATTCTCGCGGCCAATGTGTTTCTCATGGGCTTCCTGATTTCAGGCGTGCTGGCGGACTACAAGGAAAGTGAGAAGCTGCCCGGAGAACTGGCGGTGTGCATCCAGGCTTTTCGCGACGAGGCGCACGGCATTCTCAAGGCCAAACAGGCCGAAGAAGCCCGGGTTTGCCTGGCCTACACGGGCACGCTCGCCGAGGCGGTTCTCGACTGGTTTCAGAAGAAGCGCCGCACCCAGGAAGTCTTTGACCTGATTCGCGGACTCAACGACCAGTTCAGGGCGCTTGAGCCGTTTACCGCACCGCAGTTTATCGCCCGCCTCAAACAGGAACAGACCAGCCTGCGCCGGATGATCGTCCGCTGTCACACCATTCGCGAGACGGATTTCGTCACGTCCGGATACCTCATTGCCGAACTGACAACCATCCTGCTCTGCCTCGGACTGATCACCACCCATTTTACGCCGTTCTATGAATCGCTGTTCTTTGTATTCGTCATCAGTTTCTTCCTCATTTACCTGCTGGCGCTCATCCGCAGCCTTGACAACCCGTTCGGCTATTACGAACGGGGCTCTCTTGAGAATGTGCAACTCAAGCCGCTCGAGGAACTGGTCGAGGAAACACGCAGGGAACAGGTCTAGGGACGGGTCCGGCACGCGCCCCAACCACCACCGAGACTGGAGTCATGGCAGAAAACTGGGATGTCACAAAAATAAAGGGACTCACGGAGCAGGAGGCCCTCGAACGCCTCCGCACCGAGGGGCACAACGAGCTTCCGACGGCGAAGAAGAACGGATTCCTCGGGTCCCTGTTGGGCGTGCTTCGGGAGCCCATGTTCCTGCTGCTCATCGCCTGCGGCCTGATCTATCTGTTTCTGGGCGAGACGACCGACGCGGTCATGCTGCTGGGCTTCGTGTTTGTCATCATCGGAATCACCTTCTACCAGGAGCGCAAAACGGAGCGCGCGCTGGAAGCGCTGCGCGACCTTTCCAGCCCGCGCGCACTGGTCGTCCGCGACGGCGTGGAAAAGCGCATCGTCGGCCGCGACGTGGCCCGGGGCGACCTGCTGGTGCTGGCCGAGGGGGACCGCGTTCCCGCGGACGCCACGCTGCTGCAGAGCAGCTACATGACCGTGGACGAATCGCTGCTGACCGGCGAGTCGGTGCCTGTGCGCAAGACTGCCGCAGCGGAGGCGACCGCAATGGGGCGTCCCGGCGGCGACGGGCTGCCTTTCCTCTTCTCGGGCACGCTGGTGGTGAAAGGCCGGGGCATGGCGCGCGTGCTGGCGACCGGTGCGAACACCGAGATGGGCAAGATCGGAAAGGCCCTCCAGTCGATTGAGGTGGAAGAGACCCCACTGAGCCGGCAAACCGGGCGGCTTGTGCGCAATTTCGCCGTCACTGGATTGTTCCTGTGCCTGGTGGTGGTGGTGGTCTACGGGCTGACCCGCGGCAACTGGATGGGCGGCATCCTGTCGGGCATCACACTGGCCATGGCCATGATTCCCGAAGAGTTTCCCGTGGTGCTGTCGATATTCATGGCGCTGGGCGCGTGGCGCATTGCGCAAAAGAACGTGCTGACCCGGCGCGTGCCGGCCATCGAAACCCTGGGCGCCGCCCAGGTGCTGTGCGTGGACAAGACCGGCACGCTCACCCAGAACCGCATGACCGTGACCAAACTTGTGGCCGGAGGGAACACATTCGATGCGGCCGGCAACGCGACACTGCCGTTGCCCGAGGAATTTCACGAACTCATGGAGTTCAGCATCCTCGCGAGTCACGTCAACCCCTTTGACCCGATGGAAAAGGCGTTCCGCCAGTTCGGCGACGACCATCTGCGGGACACGGAGCACCTGCATCAGGACTGGGATCTTGAACGCGAATTTGCCCTTTCCGAGCACCTTTTGGCCATGTCGAATGTGTGGCGTTCAACCGAAACCAAGAAGCATGTGATCGCCGCCAAGGGCGCGCCCGAGGCCATCGCGGACCTCTGCCATTTTTCACCGTCCCGGCGGGAGGAACTGGCCGCGCAGGTGGATCTGCTCGCCCGCGAGGGGCTGCGTGTGCTCGGCGTGGCCAAGTCCCATCTGGACAAGCTGAGCATTCCCCAGGACCAGCACGATTTCGACTTTGAGTTTCTGGGGCTGGTCGGCCTTTCCGACCCGATACGCCCCACGGTGCCCGCAGCCATCCGCGAATGCTACACGGCCGGCATCCGTGTGATCATGATCACCGGCGACTATCCGGCCACCGCGCAGAATATCGCCCGCCAAATCGGGCTGACCCCGCATGACCAGTTCATCACGGGCCCGGAACTGGACACGCTGAGCGATGCCGAACTGGCCGAACGCGCCAGGACGGTGAACATATTCGCCCGGGTCGTGCCGGAGCAGAAGCTGCGCATCCTGATGGCCGTCAAGTCGCTCGGCTCCATCGCCGCCATGACAGGCGACGGTGTGAACGATGCGCCCGCGCTCAAGGCGGCCGACATCGGCATCGCCATGGGCGGCATGGGTACCGACGTGGCCCGCGAGGCGGCGGCGCTGGTGCTGCTGGACGACGACTTTTCGAGCATTGTGCATGCAGTCCGCCTGGGCCGGCGCATATTCGACAACCTGAAGAAAGCTATAGCCTTTATTCTCGCCGTACATGTGCCCATTGCCGGACTGTCCCTGATTCCGGTGCTGCTCGGGGACAAGTGGCCGCTGGTGCTGATGCCGGTCCACGTGGTGTTTCTGGAAATGATCATCGACCCCGC
The DNA here is from genome assembly GCA_903822375.1 of Candidatus Hydrogenedentota bacterium. GTDB lineage: Bacteria > Hydrogenedentota > Hydrogenedentia > Hydrogenedentales > CAITNO01 > CAITNO01. Next base: position 2,329 of record CAIJOU010000774.1, on the reverse strand, counting down.
CTGTTCCGTGGTGTTTGAAGTGGAGCCGGAGGAACCCGGCACCATGAACCGGCCGCCGCGCGATCGCGGCGAACCGCTGCTGAGTCGGCGCAGGCTCCTGCTGAGCCTGATACAGGGTGTCAGCGTGCTTGTGGCGGTGCTGGCCGTGTTTTATGTATCGCTGCAGCGCGGCGCCGACGAGAACACGGCCCGCACGCTCACCTTTGCCACGCTGATTGTGGCGAATATCGGGCTCATCCTGGTCAACCGTTCCTGGAGCCGGTCCCTGCTCAAAACACTGCGCACCCGCAACAGCGCCGTATGGTGGGTGGTGGGCGGCGCACTGCTCTTTCTGGGGGTGGTGGTTTACACCCCCGGACTGCAGGATGTGTTCCACTTTTCCGCGCTCGGCCCCTTGGACGTTGTCATCGCCCTCGTCGCGGGCATTGCGAGCATTATGTGGTTTGAACTGATGAAACTGCTGGGCCGCGCCTTCTAGTGCCTTCAACCGGACCCGGAACACCGACTTGATAGAAGCGGTCATATTCGATTTTGACGGACTCATCCTCGACACCGAGTCCACGCTGTTCGCGGCTTGGCAGCGGACCTATGCCGAGTTCGGCGCGGAACTTCCACTGGCCCTGTGGACGGCAAATATCGGCGGCTACTCCTATGAGGCCTTTCATCCGATGGACCACCTGGAAAAGTTGGCCGGAGTGCCTCTGGACCGCGAGGCCATAAACCAGCGCCGACGGGAATGGTACTGGAGCCGGGTCCACGTTCAAGACCCGCTGCCCGGCGCGCGCGAGGCCATTGAAGCCGCAAAAGGACTTGGGCTGAAACTGGGTGTCGCGTCCAGTTCAGACCGCGCCTGGGTGGCGGGCCACCTGGAGCGACTGGGCCTGCTGGACCGATTCGACACGCTGGTCTGCGGCGATGCGGTGGCGCGGGTCAAGCCGGACCCGGAACTTTACCGGACGGCGCTGGATACATTGGGGGTGCCCGCTTCGCGGTGCTTTGCCGTCGAGGACAGCCCGAAGGGAGTTGCCGCGGCCAAGGGGGCTTGCCTATACTGCGTTGCCGTGCCCAACCCGGTGACCCGGACGCTGGATTTTGGGGCGTGCGACCGGCGACTGGAGTCGCTGGACGCGGTCCCGTTCGACCGTCTGGTCAAGGAAATCGAGGAAACCATTACCCGTGCGCTTTGAAACCTTTGTGGCCGCCCGCTACCTGCGCGGCAAGCGAAAGACGCGGTTCATCAGCCTGATCACGTTCATTTCCGTGGCCGGGGTGAGCGTCGGCGTCATCGCGCTCATCGTGGTCATGAGCGTCATGACCGGCTTCGACAACGCCCTGCGCGAAACGATTGTCGGCAACCGCGCCCATTTGGACCTGTCCAACCCCAACGGAACCCCCATCAGCGACTACGAATCGGCCATCACCGAGATCCGGAAGGCCGTTCCCGAGGTGGTGGGCGCCGGACCCATCATCCAGACAGAGGCGCTGCTCCGCCACAGCACGGACACCACCGGCGCAATCGTGCTCGGCGTGGACCCCGAGCTGGAAGCGGGCGTCACCGACCTGGCCAAGAACCTCACCCACGAGGGCGGCCGCAACATGGGCATGGGCAGCCTGCCCGGTGAAAAGGAGATCGTGCTCGGCTTCCGGCTGGCCAGTCGGCTGGGCGCGCATGTTGGGTCCGAGGTCGCCGTGGTCACCGACAAACCGACGGTCACGCCTTTCGGCATGCGTCCGGGCAACCAGGTGTTCCTTACGGTCAGCGGCATCTCGCAGGCGAAGATGTCCGACTTCGACAATCTCTACGCCTTCGTGGATATTCCCACGGCACGGATGCTCACCGGCCGCAAGGGGGTGGACGCCATCCACCTCAAGCTGACCGACCCCTTCCTCGCCGACGCGCTGTCCAAGCGCATCGAGCTGGACCTGCCCTACCGCGCCGTCACCTGGTACGAAAGCCAGGAGGCCTTTTTCGAGGCGCTCAAGCAGGAAAAGGTCGCCATGTTCATCATCCTGGTGTTCATCGTGCTGGTTGCCGCGTTCAACATCACCAGCACGCTCATCATGATCGTGATGGAAAAGCGCCGCGACATCGGCATTCTGCGCACGCTGGGTTCTTCAAGCTGGTCCGTGCTGTGGCTCTTCATTCTTGAGGGGCTCATGATCGGGCTCAGCGGCACCTTCTTCGGCGTGGTGCTCGGCACCATCCTCGCGTACAACATCAACCCCGTGGCCGAGTTCCTCGCATGGATCATGGGGGTGGACCTGTTCAACAGCACCATCTACTACTTCGACGGCATTCCCGTCGCCGTGGTGCCCTTCGACATCTTCT
>CAIJOU010000773.1 GCA_903822375.1 Candidatus Hydrogenedentota bacterium | reverse complement strand
CCTCGACCTTCGCCTTCCCGGCATCGACGGTTTTGAAGTGTGCCGCCGCATCAAGACCAACGCGGATTCGGCCTCGTCGCACGTCATTGCAATGACGGGTTACTACGAGGGCGATGTTGCCCAGCGCGTCATTGAACTGGGTGCCGTCATGCTCATCCAAAAGCCCTTCACCCCCGACGATCTTCGGCGCGCACTGGCCAAGGTCGGCGTCGAGGTCAATTAGTCTTCGGTGGGCGCCCCGTCCAAACCGAAGGCCGCCTTCAGTCCGGCCCCCATACGCAGGACTGTGCAGGGCGAGATTATCCGGACCGTCTTTGAGGACGCCCGACGTCCCCTGTCCCCGCGCGAGGCGCACGAACTGGCACTCCAAATCCAGCCGCGCATAGGCATAGCCACGGTCTACCGCGCCATCAACCGCTTTATTGAAGAGGGCTTCGTCACACCGGTGGACATTCCGGGCGTCGGCACCCACTACGAGGCTGCCGGCGGGTCGCATCACCATTATTTCTATTGCGGCGGCTGTGGCCGCGTGTATGTCATTCCCGGCTGTCCGGGACAAATCAGCGCGCTGCTGCCGCAGGGATTCCGCATGGAGCGGCATGACATCGTCCTGCACGGCCGCTGCCGCGACTGCGCGGACTGAGCCGCGGGAGGTCCTGTGAAACTTCCCTTCGACAAGAACCGAACCCAACCCTCCGCACAAGCACTGGACGATGCGCTGCGTGCGGCACGCACCTGCACGCATTGCATTGATGTCCTGCCGCTTGGCCCGAGACCGGTCGTACGCGCCAGTATTGCTTCACGGCTGCTGATTGTCGGCCAGGCACCGGGTACGCGCGTCCATGAGACCGGCATCCCCTGGAACGACCCCAGCGGCGACCGGCTGCGCCAATGGATGGACCTGGACCGCGACACCTTCTACGACGAGTCACGCATTGCGATTATCCCCATGGGCTTATGCTATCCCGGCCGCGACGCCCGCGGTGGTGACGCCCCGCCCCGGGCCTGCTGTGCGCCCCTCTGGCACCCCAGGCTGGTCCCCCTGCTTGCCCGTGTGGAACTGATCCTGCTCATCGGCGGTTATGCCCAGTCCTATTACCTGGGCGACCGCAACGGCGCTTCCCTGACGGAAACCGTGCGCAACTGGCGTGACTATCTGCCCGACTACCTGCCTCTGCCCCACCCCTCCTTCCGCAACAATGCCTGGCTCAAGCGTAACCCGTGGTTTGATGCGGAGGTCCTGCCCTATCTGCGCGGGCGCGTGGGCAATTTGGTCAAGAACGCCCCCTAACCCCATAAACGGCAAAAGGTTGCGCGTATCCTCGACGGTGCGGTATACTAACAATCCCTGTTTTCCTGTCCATTTTTCCAAGAGGTACCAACGATGGCCCGTAGTATGACCGGCTTTGGCCGGGCGATAACCGCTTACGCGGAAGAGCAGATTACCGTGGAAGTCAGCGCGGTCAATCATCGCTTCCTCGAAAGCTCGTTTCGTCTGCCCCCGGCCTGGGCCTCGCTCGAAGCGCCGCTGCGCGAGTTGGTCAAACAGGAAACCACCCGCGGCAAGGTCAATATTTCGGTGCGCCGGGAATACGGACCCTCCGGCCGGGTGCGCATCCGTCTCGACGAGGAGGTCTCGGCGCATTATGTGGATGCTTCGCGCCGCCTGGCCGATATCTTGAACACATCCGAAGAACTTTCCCTTGACCGTTTGGTCACGCTCGACGGGGTGTTTATTCATGAGGATGCGGCGCAGGACATAGAGGCCGTGCAGGCGATGCTTGAAGCGGCGCTGGTTGAAGCCCTTCGGGCGTTCAACCAGGCCCGTGACAACGAGGGCGCGGCACTGCTGCGGGACATGTCGGCGCGGTTGGATGCCATTGAGGCCTCCGTGGTCCGCGTCGAGGCGCGCTTCCCCGAGATTTCAACGCTGTACCGCGCACGGCTTTCCGAGCGGGTCCGCGAGCTTACAGCCGACGCCAACGTCAAGGAAGAGCGTGTCGCCATTGAGGTGGCCATGATGGCCGACCGCATGGATGTGACCGAGGAAACGGTCCGTTTGCGCGCCCATTTGGAGCACGGCCGCGCGCTGTTTCAGTCGTCTGAGCCCGTTGGCCGCGACCTCAATTTCCTGGTCCAGGAAATGGGCCGCGAAATCAACACGATGGGCTCGAAACTGCGCGATGTCGAGGCGGCGCGCGAAGTGCTCCTTATGAAATCGGAACTTGAAAAGCTGCGCGAGCAGATTCAGAACATAGAGTGATCCGGCCGTGACGGAACGTGGCAGCCTGTATGTGATTTCGGCCCCGTCGGGCGCGGGCAAGAACGCCCTGCTCGACGAGGTGCGGCGCCGTGAAACGCGCATCGCGTCCACCGTGTCCGCAACGACCCGCGCGCCCCGGCCCGGTGAACGGGACGGCGTGGACTATCATTTTCTGGACCGTGACGCCTTTCAGCGCCGCGTTGCAGCGGGTGATTTTGCGGAATGGGCCGAGGTGCACGGCAACCTCTACGGCACGCTGCGCAGTGAACTGGACCGGTGCCTGGCCACCGGCAGCGATGGGATACTTGAACTGGATGTGCAGGGCATGCGGAGCCTTAAACGGCTCTATCCCGGCGTGGGAACCATTTTCCTCGCCCCGCCGTCGATGGAGGAACTG
>CAIJOU010000772.1 GCA_903822375.1 Candidatus Hydrogenedentota bacterium | reverse complement strand
GGGCATCAACAACAAGATAAAGGTCATCAAGCGAATGGCCTATGGATTCCGTGATGACGAGTATTTCTTCTTAAGAATCCGGGAGGCGTTTCCCGGAATTCGCGGATGAACCAAAAAAAAGACGCTCTGTCCCGCCGAACTGAGCCGCCCGGACATCAAGGCCGCGCGGGCCCGCTGGGTTGAATTGATGGCCCAGGTGGCTCATCGCCGTCTTCTCTTTATTGACGAGTCCGGCGCCAAGACCAACATGACACGCCTGTACGGCCGCGCCCGCCGCGGTGCCCGCGTCTATGACCATGTTCCAAACGGACGCTGGGAGACCACCACCATGATCGCGGCGGTGGGCAGAAACGGACCGCAGGCCCCCTGGGTGGTCGACGGCCCCATGGACGGCGACGCATTCGCAGTCTGGGCCGAACAGGTGCTTGCCCCCACTTTGCAGGAAACGGACATCGTGGTGATGGATAACCTGTCCGTGCATAAGAATGCGCACGCCCGCGCTGCAATCGAGGCCAGGGGTGCTGCGGTATGGGACCTGCCCGCCTACAGCCCCGACCTCAACCCCATTGAGAAGATGTGGAGCAAAATCAAAGCCTGCCTGCGCAAGTTCAAGGCGCGGGACCCGCAGTCGCTGTGCACAGCGATAGGTCAGGCGATGGCGAAAGTTTCCCCAAGAGACATCCAGAATTGGTTTGCCTCGTGCGGCTACAGTTTAATTTAACACGCTCTAGAGAAGCTATCCCCGTTAATGAGTACCAAATACTCAAAGAGTAGCCGTTCTATGGCATTCCGTAGCTCTAGAGCAATGTATATACCGAATTGCATCCTAAGGTGGAGAGGGCTACTCAGGAGGAAGTTGTCTCTAATCCAGACAGCTCTAGCCAAGTGACCGGTGCTGGATATGTCGTAAATATTCACCTCCAAGTCTTCTTTGGTCATTTTTCTATCCCCGCTCACTCCACCGGCCCCGGCCTTGGAATCACCGGCGCGTTTTTGATGAGCGGTCGCACGGAGAGCCAGTCGACACCCTGGAACTCGGGATCGGGAATGGCGCGCACTTCCTCGTCGCCGAGGTAGGGGCACATGGCATCCACCCAGACGATGAGCCGTTGCAGGCTTATCGGGTCCACTTTTACGTCATGGTGTTTCCCATTGGAGACCCAGTCGATCAGCGGGCTCTTGTAAGAAAGGCTGGTCATCGGTTTGGGTGTGCGGTAGGCCTGCGGGTCCACCTGTCCATAGGCCTCCACCATGAGCACCCCGGCGAGGCCGAAGCCCGGCTCGGGCTTCTCCGGCGGCGTGTAGGGCGCGCCCCAGGACGGACGGCCAATGAGCGTAAGGTAGGGCTCCGAGAAGACGGGCGGCGCGGGCCGTTCGGTCATGTCGAAGGTCTTGCGTCCCTCGCCGTCGCCCTCGTGGCATTTTGCGCAATACTGGTCGAGCACGGGCCGCACATAGCGCGCGTAGCTGACCGTGGTGTCGGTCCAGGGCGGCGGGGCGATCGGCTGGGGCGCCTTGTTGAGGGCAATGGACTTGTCGCCCATCTTGGGCGTGCGGCTGTGCGACTCGTGGCAGCCCAGGCAGCCCCTGCTCTCGCCGGGCATTACGCCGATGAAACTGCGCATGGTCTGCAATGCGCGCATGTTCCCGTCGAGCAGTTGGAAGTGCAGCGAGCTTCCCGGCGGTGCGACAAAGGAGAAGGAGCCGTCCTCCTCGATGGGCACGGTGCCGATGATGCGCTTGACGCCCTCGGACTGCACGGCCGACACCACGGGCCCGGTGGAGATGTAGGGGCGCTTGTACCAGTAGGTGTAGGTCTTGGAGTCGATCTGCATGACGCGCAGATACTTGGCCTTGCCGCGCAGTTCGGGCGGCGCGTTCTGGTAGACGTTGTTGCTGAAGAGCACGCCGGGCTTGGGGTTGTCGCGTTCGGCCATGGTCGGCCAGGCCACGCGGTCGGCGATAACCGGCGGCGTGGGGCGGGGCTTGAGCGGCATGGCGTGAAAGATGTTGTTCTCGCCCTCGTAGACCAGCTCGCGGTTGCCCTCCAAATCCATCAGGTACAACTGGAACTTGCCCTCGCGCTTTGCGGACACCAGAAAGTCGCGCTCGCCCAGCGGATAGGGCGAGTAGTAGGCCTCGTACTTGCCCGACACGTGGTAATTCGGCGACTCCACCGGATCGACCGGGCCGTTGCCGCATTCGGGCCATTCCACGTCGGCGGTCACCTTGGTAAGCCCGTCGGGGAAGTTGAAGCCCTTGTCGGGGTCGATGATGCCCACCGACCCGGAGAACCAGTTGTGGTGCGCACTGCCGGTGAACATCACACGCCGGGTGCCCGGGATGCTGTGGGCGTCCTTCATCAGGTCGGGCCACACGCTCTGGTTGCCCCACAGGGTGAGCACCTGCGTGCCGTCGGGGTTGGTGGTCCACAGCTTCTCCGCGCGCCACAGCGGCTTGTCGGTGTACTCCCAGCGCGTGTACACCACGCGCCCGTCGTCCATGACCGACGGCAGGTAGTCGGGCTCGTTGCTGTAGGAGATGATGTAGACGTTCTTGCCGTCCGCGTCGCACCGGGTCAGTTCAAAGGAGTTGGTGGGCGGCATGCAGCGCACGTAGTTGTGCCCGCGCGTGGACGAGAAGAGGATGTGGCCGTCGGGCGTGTAGACCGGGTCCAGGTCGTCATAGGGTCCGTCGGTCAGTTGGACGAGGCCGGTGCCGTCCGTGTTGACCTCGTAGATATGGAACGACTTCTCGTTGTGCGGCTTGAAGCAGAAGAGCACCTTCGACCCGTCGAAGGACAAGTCGGGCCGCCAGAAAGAGCCGTGCAGCGGCGCCTGCGGCATCAACTGTGTGAGTTTGCCGCCCGGTTCCAGCCCGTCGAGGACCAGCAGGCGCGCGCCGGGCACGGCCATGTAGCCTAGACGGTGCCGCGTCTCGTGGGGCCATTCCGAACCGGCCGGATAGGGCATGTCCACAAAGAGCACTTTGGCAAAATCCACGGCGAGGTTCTTGAACATGATGTCGCGTTTGATGGTGCGCACCTGGAAGTACAGGCTGTGTTCCGCCACGTCGGCGGCGTCGAGCTTCTCTTCCGCACGGCCCAATTGCGCCCGTTCGTCGGTGAAATCGACCTTGCCCGGATACTGTTTTTCAATGCGCTCCGCGAGAGAGCGCGCCCATCCGATCTCCTTTCGCGCACGCGCCCGAAGCGACTCGTTCCCGGCTTGGAACAGCCAGTCAAGCTTCAGCGCGCCCCGGGCCTCGTCCGCGCTCAGATCACGCGTTTGGGGTGTTTCGGGTTTGACGTAGGGCGCTACGGGCTCATTGACGTGGGGTCGGTACTGCACGCGGCGGCCCGCGTCCAGCATCAGGTTGATCCATTCGGGGGAGTGGGCGGCCTCCGCACCGCGCGCACGGAGCGCCTCAAACTGCTTCTGGAGCCGATCCGCCTCTTCCCACTTGCGCTTGTCGTCCTCCGTCTGCGCCGCCAATTGATGTTCTGTCAGCGGCTTGTATTCGGTGAGCAGCGCCATCAGGCGTTCTGTCGTGTTAAGAATGAAAGCGTCATCGGCGGACGAAAGATAGTCGAGCGGGGACGCCCCCTCGGTGCATGCCATGAACTCGCCGTACGCGTCGGGGAAGCGTGCCTTGATGCGGCCCAATATCGCCTCGGCCAGGTCGGTGTCGGCCCCGCCGGCGCGCCCCGCCAGATTCGTCCGGGTTTGGACCATGGTCTCCGCAAAGGTGGGCGCCTCCGCATACACGCCGGCCGCCGCCGTGTCGAGCGCGCGCGAAGTCTTTTCGATCTCCGCCATGCCGTCGCGGTACAGCCCCGCGACGTCCTGTGCGGTCAACGCTCCGGCGTAAAGGCGGAGGTCGTCGAGTCCGCCCTGGAAGTGTTCGTTCGTCCCGTTCCCCGAGCCGATGAAGGCGGGCGCGGCGGGACACATCGCGATGCTGCCGGGACGGTCCATCGAGCCAATCTCTTTTCCGTCGAGATAGACGCGCATGAACTGGCCGTCAAAGGTGGCCGCACAATGGTGCCAGGTGCCGTCGACCACCTGCTCCGGTTTGATGCGGGCATCGCACTCGATATAGCCGCCGACATTCAGGCCCAGCGACAGCACCGTGCCGCCGTCCTGAAAGGAAAAAAGGACCCGGTTCTCGCCACCGCATTCCTGGCGGAAGAGTTCCCGAAATCCGCCCAAATCGGTCGGGCGCGCCCAAACGGCAAGGGAGACCTCGGTCATGACGGGGTGTTCGAACCCATCCACTCGCAGCGCATGGGAGCCGTGAAGGTCCAGCGCATTGCCGAATACGCCCCTGCGCGACGGAACGGGTGCGGCCGAGTTCGCGGTTATGGTCGGGGCTGTTGGCGCGTTCTGAGCCAGATTGGCCGGCGCCGGGTCATCAAAGGTCCAATGGGCGAGGAGTGGTTTGTCGGCATTCTCCGCGGATGCCGGAGGGACGGCACCAAAAAAGACGGCGAGTATGGTAGAAAGTGCCGCCGCCGACCACATGGAACAAGAAAATCTGCCCATATTGAATATTCCCAGGTTGGAATGGTCTCCACTCCGGCATTATACCGGAAGTAATCGTCTGTCCAACATGATAAGATTGCCGCGGCGGGTGTCCGGTTGTCCTCAAGGTTCCTTCATTGCGGCGACACCATATCTTGGGCCTGTCGCCCTTTCTGCCAACCATATTTCGGATTTTATCGTTGATTAATGTAACAAAAGGAATAGTCAGTTGTCTTATAGACAGCTGGAGATCAACCGGCAAGGCAGGCAGGGTTGTGTCAAACGGTGAGTTTTTGCTGTTTGGAACGGCCTTTGTTTCTTTAACGACGGGATGTAAAGCAAGTGGCAGTAGTAAGATCGGAAGAATACGCAAGCAGGTGTGCGGAAGACAGAATTGAATACAAGCGGGTAGTCCTTGGGGTCACTCTTTGGGTTCCCCTGCGGGTTGCGGTGCGTCTGGTCACCGCGCTGACTTGGACTCTTGGTGCCTTTTTCCTCTCTTTGTTTGCATCCTCGGCGGGTATTTTTTCCGCCTCCCTGGCAAAACGCTGGCGGCACGCCATCTCCCGGCGGTGGGTCAGCGCCATACCGTCCCTGCTCGGCATGCGCATGACCGTTATCGGGCGACGCCCGGAAAAGCCCTATTTTCTTGTGAATAACCACATCACGTGGTTCGATTTTCTGGCCATGAGCGCGCTGTGCGACACCCGGACGGTGGTCATGGCGGAAATGCTCACCACACCGATACTCGGCACGCTGGTGCGCGGAATGGACGCCATTCCCACGCGGCGGCTCACAGAAGACACTCCCCGTTGCATTGCCGAAATGATGGCCACGCTGCGGCGCGGGGAAAGCCTGATGATGGCGCCCGAGGGCAACATCAGTCCCGGACGGGAAGTGCGGCGCTTCCGCCCGCGTTTCCTTGAGGCCGCAACACGCTGCAATTTCCCGGTGCATTACGCCAGCATCACCTACCGGACGCCGAAAGGCTGTCCGCCCGCCGCGGACCGGGTGCTGTTTGGCCCCGACCCCCACTTCCCCTACCCGGAAGGCAAGATTCCCGAGGCCGAATTCGAGGGATGGGGAACGCAACGGTCTTTCCTGTCCCATCTGGTCCGGGTGCTTGCCCTGCCCTATTTCGACATCGAGGTCCGTTTTGGTTCCGAGCCCATTCGCGGAACGAACCCCGTGCGGCTTGCCAATGACCTGCAGCAGGCCGTGACCGACATATTCATCCCGGTACAGGGACATAAGTTCTAGGAAGAGTCCCGGCAAGTTTCGTCGCGGCGTTGTTGCGCTGCATAGATACTGTAGGACAGGCGGCGCCCTCGCCTGTCGTCCGATGACAGCCGGGGGCGACTGTCCTACAGTATGCGCTCAGCCCGTTATCACGACACTGTTATGGAATTGGCCGCATCGGGCTGCTTCATGCCATTTTCCCGTTCCGCGCGTTGCTCGCGCGACCTGCGAATGAGCAGTTCCACAAGACCCAGCCAATACCCAAGCACCCCACCCAAGAGCGACAGTATCCAGCCATATATCGGAATCAGCGCCAGCGGAAGACTTCCTATGAGCGTTCCCCCAATCAGGTATTTCGCCACCCGCTCGATGGGTATTCGGAAGACAAGCCAATGAGCCACGGTATAGAAAAGGAAGCCAATAACCGACCCGACCATCAGGCCATAATCAATTCCGAGACCAGAGTACCCACCGAATGTCCCCGAGATTGTTCCCACGAGGCAACCGATTAGTCCACCCGCGACGGCAGCCAAGAAAAGCAGCCACACAAATCGGACCAGTTCAGCGGCCATTGAGCGGAGGCATCTCTTAAGCAACTCAATCGACATGCTTCAAGTCCCCCCCTTCCGAAACCTATCCACCAAGCGCGCCGGGAAATGGCCCGACTGAAAAAGTGTGGCCGCCTGTCCCCCTTGCTCTTCATTCCTTCGCTCGTCGCGTTTCTCGAACCACCTTCGTATGAGCAGTATTACAAGTCCCAGCCAATACCCGTGCACCCCGCCCAAGAGTGACAGTATCCCACCATATTGCGGGATCAGCGCCAGCGGAAGACTTCCTAAGAGCGTTCCCCCTATAAGATACTTCGCCACCCGCTCGATGGGTATTCGGAAAACAAGCCAGTACGCCACGATGTGGAACAGGAAGCCGATAACTGAGCCAAATAGGACCCCGAACATGGCCCCAAAAACTGATTCCCCCTCGCTTATTCCACAAGAGATGCCTGCCACTAAGCCGCCTATCGACCCTCCCACGAGTGATGCCGGGAAAAGAAGCAAACCAAATCGGTAAAGCTCAGCGGCAATTGACTGGACGCCTTTCTTCAACGATTCCTTTGACATAGCACATTCTCCCCTCTCTGCAACTCTATCCCTCGCGCGCCGGGGCATGGCCGCACGCAATAAAAACTAAAGCGTCACCACCACGAACTCCGTCTCTATCCGGTCGCCTTTGCAGTGAAAGAGGCGGTATCCCTTTTCCGTGGTCTTGTCGTGATTGCCGCGTGTGCCCGCGCAGCAGGCGGTGGTGGTGAAGAGGATACCGTCGCGGCGCTCTTCCTGGTTGCCGTGGAAGTGGCCCGCCGCCGCGAGGCGCAGGGTGTGTTCTTGGAACAGGGCCAGCAGTTCTTCGGCGTTCTTCACCCGGTACGCTTTGGAATGCGGGTTGAGCGGATGGTGCAGAAACAATGCGATGGGCGTGGCAGGCTCGATGGTCGCGATTTCTTTCTTCAGCCAGTCAAGCCGGTCCTGCGGAAGGGTCACATCGGAAGAGGCTCCCTGGGTTGAATTCAGCCCCAGCAGCACCCAACCACCGTGCTCCCTGCGCCAGTTTGCCGGACCGAAGACCCGTTCAAAGGCGGAAGCATCCTCTTTTCCGGCGTCGTGGTTTCCGGGGATAACGTAGTAGGGTTTTTGAAGCCGGTCCAGCCCGGTCTTGGCAAGAGCGAACTCTTCCGGCTTTGCAGCGGTGGTCAGGTCGCCCAGCACCGCGGTGAAATCCAAGTCGTTCCGGGCGTTCAACGCGTCCACCATTTTCGCCAGCGCCTTGCCGTCCTCGTCCGCCTGGAGGTGCAGGTCGTTCATGGCCGCAAAGGTAAAGCCCGCGGACTGCGCCACGCCGCGTCCGGCGGCGAGCCCGCCCAGCAGCAGACTTGTCGTTGCGAGAAACTCTCTCCGGGAGAAACGGACCGTCATTTGGCAAACACCTCGTCCAGGCCCAGTTCGGTCACCGTGCCATAGGCTTTCAACGCATCCAGGTTGATGCGCTTCTTGTCGCCGACGATGGAGATAAGCTTGGGCTTGTCCGCGATGGCTTCCTTTTGGAAGGCCATGACGGTATCAATGCTTTCGGCTTTAAGGATTGCGTCAAACCACATGGGGCGCGGGTCTTCAGTGATGCCGCGCCGTTCCCAGCCGAGCACCGTTTCAAGCACCTCGCGGAACCCGATCTTGCCGGTGCGGTAGCTGTTGAGCAGCGACTCGCGGGCGGTGGCGTAGCGCTCCTCGGCGCGGGGCATGTGGTCGAGCAACTCGACGAAACCGCCGACCGCGTCGACCGTCTTGTCGGCCTGGGTCTGGATGACGCCCATCATCACGTTCTGGTCGCCCTTGCGATAGCCGGGCGTGTAGCGCGCGGCGGCGACATAGGCCAGCGCCCGCGCCTCGCGCAGCTCCTGAAACACGATGCCGGCCATGCCGTCGGCGAAATAGCTGTTGTAGAGTTGCACCTGCGGGCTGATGCGCGGGTCGTAGAGCGCCCCACCGAAGTCGAGCTGCACATGGGCCTGCGCCGCCTCCTTCTGGATGAAGAAGACCTCGTTGGTCTTGGGTGCCGCCAAGTTGAGCTGTTTGTAGGGCGGGGGGTCGTCGAGCAGGCCGTGCACGGGATGGTCGTTGCGGAGGATGTCGCGCACCTTTGCGGCGTCGAGCGTGCCGGTGTAGCACACGGTCTGGCGGGCGCTCACCATGCCGCGGATGACCTGCTGCAGTTCGGCGGCGGTCAGCGCGTTTACCCGTTCCGTGGAGGGCATGCGCAGGTAGTAGGCGTCGTTTCCGTACCGGTGCCGCTCCACGAGCGCCTTGGTGATCGTGTCCTGCTCCTTGCGCGAATCGATGCGCTGCTGCAGGATGATGGCCTTGAGCTGTTCGAGCGCTTCCGGCGCAACGGCGGGCTTCCAGAGCAGTTCCATAAGCAGGGCCACGGACTTTTCAAAGTTCTCGTCGAGTCCGGACATTTCGAATATGGTCTCATGGTCGGTCGCGGCGGCATTGAATGTGGTGCCGAGCTTGTACCATTCGCGCTGCAAATCGTCGGGCGAGAGCCGTTCGGTGCCCGAAATCTGCACCATGCGCACGGCGATGGCGGCCAGCTCGCTCTCGCGCGTGCCCGTGGCGGTGCGCAGCGAGAAGGTGAACACATCGTTGATAGGGTTCCTGTTTACGAAGAAGCTGATGCCCCGGCCGTCCTCCTTCTTCTCATAGTCCCGTCCGGCAACGATATACACGGGCTCCATGGGCGGGCACGGAATGTCGAGTGCCTCGCGGGCGAATGCGGACTGGCGGGTCGGGTCGATGGTGATCTTCGGCAGTATGGGCTTTTCCACATGCGTCACGGGACGGGGCGCGTCCTCGCGGTAGCCGGCGATGTAGCCAGCGCCGAAATACTGGTTGGCCACGCGGATGACGTCGTCGCGGGTGACGGCCTCCATGCGCTTAATGCGGTTGATGGCGTGCTCCCAGGGCTCAAAGGCAATCCATGCGGAGCGCATGCGGTCCACCCGGCTGTCGTCCGATTCGAGCCCGGTCTTCTCCATGCGCTTAAAGTCGTTGACAATGGCCTGAATCAACCAGTCGTCGAACTCGCCGCGCTTGAGGTGCTCAAGCTGTTCGATCAGCAGCTTCTCCACCTCCTCCTTGCTCTGGCCCGGCTTGGGGATGCCATACAGGTACTGGGTGCCGTAGTCGTTCATCTGCAGCGGGTAGGCGCCCGCCCGCGTGACCTGTTGCTGCTGGTTCAGGTTGAGGTTGATGAGCCCCGCGGTGGCGTTGTCGAGCAGCATGTCCACCATCAGCAAGGCCTCGGCGTCGGCGTGGACCCGCGGCACGGTGCGGAACGCCAGCAGCACCATCTCCTCGGACTGGAACTGAATGCGCACCTCCTCGCGGGTTGTGGGGGGCGGGTCGTCCCAAGTGGGCCGTTTCGGCAGTTCGCGCGGCTGCCAGCCGGCGAAGTACTGGTCAATCACCGCAATCGCCTCGTCGGGAACGATATCGCCGGAGATGAACACGGCAAAATTGTTTGGCACGTACCAGGTCTCGTAGAACGCGTGCAGGTTCTTGAGCGAGGGATTCTTCAGGTCCTTGACCGACCCAAGCGTGGGTTTCTGGCCGTAGGGATGAATTTTGAAAAGTTTGGCGTCGACTGCAAGCTGCAACGCGCGGTCCTTGTTGTCGAGCGCGCGGTTCATTTCCTCGTAGACCGTCTCCAGTTCGGTCTGGAACAGGCGGAAGATGGGGCTCTCAAAGCGGTCGGACTCGATGAACGCCCACGGGCGAAGCCGGTTTGCTGGAAGGTCGACCTGGTAGACGACCTCCTCGTGCCAGGTGTGCGCGTTGAACATGCGCGAGCCCATGGACTTGTAGACCCGGTCCAACTCATTGGGCACGGCAAACTTGGCAGCCTCCTCGGAAGCCTGGTTGATTTCAAGATACAGGGCCTTGCGCTTTTCGGGGTCGGTGGCGTGGAAATGCTCCTCGTAAAGGGCGTCTATCTTGTCGAGCCAGGGCTTTTCCCGGGCATAATCGGCCGTGCCGAGGCGCTGGGTTCCCTTGAAGAGCAGGTGTTCCATGTAATGGGCGAGCCCGGTCGAGTCGACCGGGTCATACTTGCTGCCCGTGCGCACGGCCATCTCCGCAAAGAAGCGGGGCGTGTCGTGATTCTCGGACAAGTACACCTCCAGCCCGTTCTTGAGCCGGTACATGTGCACGCCCATGGCGTCGCCGGGCAGTGGGCCCGAAACTCTTTCCCAGTCGGCGCGGGCTGCGCCGGACGCCAGAATGGTGGCGGCCGCCGCGGCGGCGAGGGCAAAACGTGTGGCGGGATGAGCGTTTGGAATCGTCATGAAAGAACCTCCTTGCGCGGAAAACCGTGCATATCCATTGTAAACGAACAACAAGGGGCGTTTACATGACATTCCGCCGGGGCGGAATGGGATTTGAGATCTGAAATTTGAGATTTAAGATCAAGCCTGCCCGTCGGTTCTTGGCGTCTGCGTTTCGCACCCTCTCCGGGTGGTGTCTTCCAAATAACGGTTAAACTCCTCCACACGCTTCCTGTTCTCGTAATTCCTCCGCGTTCTTTCATCGAGATGGCGCGGGCCTTTTATGTCCGTGTTCTGAAGATGGTCCGCCCATGCGCGTATCTGACGGGAGCAGGATTCCGCTTTGATCAGGAGCGCCGTAATCCCGGGCTTGAGATGCTCCGCCTCGGGGACGGGTTCGATGAAGCGCAACATGGAACGCACCTCGCCCGCCGAACCCCGGGCGATATAGAGGAATGCGATCAGTTCGGCTGTGGAGCCGCGCTCGAAACCCTCGGCGATATTGTTGGAAACCGACAGTGCCGCACGGCGCAGTTGGTCCCGCAAATCGCCCGGCTGTGTAAAGAAACGGTCCTGTGTAATACGGTAGATTTCCCGGGCCAGGTCCATCGCGGCCTGCCAAACCGGAAGTTCCTCGAATCGCTCGTATTTCATCCCCTCCCTCCTCTTGTTTCCAAAGCATTTGAAATCTCAGATTTGAGAATATAAGGCCCCAGTTACTGTTTGCACAGCACGTGGCCTGCGACATTCCAATCCGCAAGCCACTGCGTCAAGAAGGACGGACGCGTGATAATCTCCCCGTTCTTTGCCTGTTTCAAATCTCAAATCTAAGATTTCAAATCTCTGTCAGGCGCTCGCGCCTGGCAGGTCCGTGGTGGCTTCAGACGTTGCGTGGATGGCGCGGCAGCGGGGACACATGATCTTGTCGTTTTTGTATTCGGGGGGGAGTTTGAGCCGTGCACCGCAGCCGCAGGTGATGAAGCGGAATCCGTTCAGTTGCCGCACCCAGTCGCCGGTCTGGCGCATGCGCGCGGCCTGGGCGGCGGCGGGTTGTGCGCCACGGGGCACGGCCATTTGCACAGGCACCGTGGGCGCCTGTGAGTTGATATCTGAGATCTGAGATTTGAAATCGGCGGTTCCGGCTGCCGCCATCAGGGGCGGTTGGGCCGCCGCGTGGGGGGCGATGATTTCGCCTGCGGCTGTCTGGGCCAGCGCCGAGGCGGGCATGGCCGCCCGGCCCGCGCCGCCGATCCGTTCCCAGGACTGGGCGTAGTTGGCATAGGAGGCGCCGCCCGCCATGCCGCGCAGGATGCGGATGCGCTCTTCCGTGGGCGGGTGCGTGCTGCTCCACGAGGTTAAGGATTGGGCGCCTGCCAGCGGGTTGACGATGTACATGGGCGCGATGACTTTGTTGGCCGAGGCGGTCAACTGCGCGTCTCCGGCAATGACTTCCAGCGCCGAGGCGAGCCCCTCGGGATAGCGCGTGTAGACGGCCGAGCCCGCGTCGGCCAGATACTCACGCCGTCGCGAACAGGCATAGTAGATCAGCTGGGCGATGAGCGGCGCAACAATGGCCAGCACAATCGCCAGGACCATAAGAAGCGCCTGCGCGCCGCCGCCCTCGCGCGAGCTTGAGGACCGGTACCGGGTGCCGCTGCCCCCATAGTACGTGGCGCGCACAAAGCCCTCCGAAATGAGCACAATGGTGCCCGCCATGATGCCCATCATGGTCATGAACAGCACGTCGCGGTTGACTATGTGGCTGATTTCGTGGCCCACCACGCCCTGAAGCTGGTCGCGGTTGAGTTTGCCCATCAGTCCGGCCGTCACCGCCAGGCAGGCGTTCTGCGGGTCACGCCCCGCCGCAAAGGCGTTGAGGCCCATGTCCTCGATGAGGTAGATGGCGGGTGGTTTGGGCAGCCCGGCGGCGATGGTCATTTCCTCGACCACGTTGAACAGTTGCGGCGCATCCTGCCTTTCCAGTTCGCGCGCGCCGCTGGCCGCCATGAGTATGCGGTCACCCTGGAAGTAGGCCGCAAAGGCCTGAATGGTCCAGAGCAGAAAGGCAATACCCATGCCGATGAGACCGCCGGGGGGAATCATCACCTCGTAGCGCTGGCCGTTCGCATAGGCCCAGAATCCCCGGGGCGGGAAAACGGCAAAGCCTATCGTGAAGCCCAGCGCCAGTAGCAACGCGAGCATCACGAACACCAGCAGCATGGACCGCCGCTTGTTGGCCCGGATCAGTTCGAACATGACCGGCTCAGGAGAAGCTTACTTTCGGCACTTCACGCTGGGCTGCGTCTTCAATCTCGAAGAACTCCGCCTTGGCAAAGCTGAACATGCCCGCAACAATATTGCCGGGGAACATCTCGACCTTGTTGTTGAACTGCATGGCCGCGTCGTTGTAGGCCTGACGCGCGAAGCCGATCCGGTTCTCCGTGGACGCCAGTTCCTCCTGCAACGCCAGGAAGTTCTGGTTTGCCTTGAGGTCGGGATACTGCTCTGCCGTCGCAAAGAACGACATCATGGCCCGGCTCAGCCCGGCTTCGGCCTGGCCCTGGTTGGCCACACCGGTGGCGCTCTGCGCCAGATTGCGGGCTTTCGTGACGTTTTCGAGCGTCTCGCGCTCGTGCACCATGTAGCCCTTGGCCGTCTCGACCAGATTCGGGATCAGGTCATGGCGGCGCTTGAGCTGAACGTCGATCTGCGACCATGCGTTCTTCACCGCGTTGCGCAGGCGCACCAGCCCGTTGTACACGCCCACAACCCACAGCACGACCAGCAGTCCCAGTGCACCGGCAATAATCAGTGGCAGCATGTTCGTCATCCCTCCGAAGTTGGTGGTCAGGTCTTCTCATCGTCCACCGCCGCGCCAAACAGATCGCGCAGCCATGCGAAAACAGGGTCATCCGCCGCCACGCCGTTCTGGCGCAGCACGGTGAACAGTTCTCCCTCGTCAAACCACAGGCCGTGCCCGAACCGGCACGTGTCAATCACCACCGGCAGCACGCCGCCCGTGACGTCCTTCTGCATGCGCCTCCGGCAGATGGGACAGCGGCGCGCCCTTTCGCCCCGGGCGTGGGCGCGGTCACCCGCCGCAAGAAATGCGTGCGTTTTTGCGGCATCACCCAGGAGCAGGCCCAGCTCGGATGCGTCCAGCCACAGGCCGCGGCACGCCGGACAGCAGTCCAGCTCCACGCCGCTGTGCTCGACGATGACCATCGCTTCTTTGCAGGCCGGGCAGTTCATGCCGTGATTATACCTCCAAGGTCACGGCGCAACGAAAACAATGTTGGCTGTGATGCGCGCGCGTCAGGGTTTCTTCGCCTCATCGGGCGGAAATACGGCGTTGAGTTTCTTCCATAGTTCCGCGTGCTTCTCCGCGCCCAGCGTGTCGCCCACCAGCAACGACGTAATATAGGTGTCATCCTTGGCGAACATGGAATGGATGATCACAGCCTTGCGCGGCGGCGCTCCGCCCGGTGCCGGATTGGCGGTGTAGGCCAGAACGCGGTCATGGGCCTCTTCCCAGCAAAACACCGGGATCAGTTCCTCTGCGTCCGAATTGGGACGCAGACGCATCGCTTCGCGTTTGAAGTTCTTGCCATGCCGGGCCACGCAGGCGCGGAAGAAAGTCTCCCGCGTCTTGTCCACGGCGGCCGGTTCGCCCGACCACATCGCCACAAACTCGTACAGTTTGCCCTCGCGAAAGCCGTAGTCCACCGTGCAGGTCAGCCCCAGAAAGGGGTCCTTGTCGTAGGATTCAAGCAGACCGTCCGGCTGCGCCGGGTCCACCTTCTTCTCCAACTTTGCCGCGTCGCTGTAGGCCGCGTCCGGATGCGCTTTCACGAAGTCCGCAAAGGGAACGCCCCAAACCGCGCCGCCCACGACCTTTTCCAGGCCGGAAGTGGGGATGGATGGCGGCGCGCCGGCCAGCGCGGCCGACGAGAGCAGGAAGAGTGCAAGACCGGACATCATATGGTTTCGCATGGCGCGTCAACTCCCTTGGTTGGCGTCCATGATACCAGACCCGGGCGTCCGGCTTCGCACCCGCTCCCATACGGTGCGCATGTCGAGCGGTTGGAAAGCCGGCGCGGAGAACGCTTCCCGGCACAGTTCATACACCGCCTGATTGCAGGGGACCGATACGCCGCACTTCGCGGCCAGTTCGAGAATATACCCGTTAATCACGTCCAACTCCGTTTCCGGGCTGTGCCGCCGGACAACGTCCTGGGCCATGCTGCTCATCACCATCTTGCGCAGATTGCGGACGAAGAGAGGCCGCGTGAGCGCGCGCGGCAGTTTCGCGGCGGCCGCGATAAACAGCCAGCCGGGCATGCCGCCCATGCGGCACTCGTGAAAACCGGCCGCCCGAATCGCCTGCACCCCCTAGTGCAGCAGACGGCCCAGCACCTCCTGCAGCAGGGGAAGCGCGGCGGCGGGCATGGAATTGTGGTCCACAAGCGTGGTCAGCGAGTTCGTCAGGTTGAGCACCAGCTTGCAGTGTGCGGCGTCCTGAAACCGTGGGGTGAGCACCGTCTTTACGCCCCGGTTCAGGAACTCGGCCACCGTCTGCTGTTCCGCCTGAAGGCTGTTGTCCGGCGTGCCCAGGATGAGCGGGCCGCGTTTTTGGTAACCGACAACCGTGGGGCTGTCCTTCCAGGCATTGTAGGCGACCACGCCGTAGATGACCTTTGAAAAGTAGGCGGGAAGAATGCGCTGATTGTCCACCCCGTTTTGCAGGGCCACAATAATCGGTGCGTCGCCATAGGCGTCGCGCAGCGCCTTTGCCGCCGCGTCAAGACTGTAGTTCTTGACCGCCAAAACAATAACGCCGGGACAGGGCAGGTCATCCAACCGGTCAACCACGTTTACGGAAACGGTCTGGAGCGCCGCGTCATCATTGTCGGAGTACAGCGTAAGACCCTCTTCTCGCAACAGTCTTGCGGTCTCGGGTCGGGCAAAGAAATGCACCTGCGCATGCCGGACGGCGAGCCACCCGCCCACCGTGGCGCCTATTGCCCCCGCGCCAAACACCAATAGGGACGGATTCTCAGTGGTTGCACCCATCGCGCGCGCTCCGTGTTTACGCCGACGGCTCCGGCAACGTGGCGAACGGCATCGACTGCACGGCGTCCACCGCACCGAAGATAGTCCGCTGGACGTCCTCCATAAGCCGGACTATGGCCAGTTCCGCCAAAGCCGCGTCGCGCACCGTGGCCGCCTCGACAATCTGCTCCACGGCGCACTGAAGACGGCTGAATCCGACAAGCGGCATGTCGATCATGTCCCACAACTGCAACTGTGCGCGCGATGTCGTGTTGAGCACGAACAGGTAGACCCGGTTGTGCGCGGCCTCGGCCATCAGCCGCAGCAGCGTGCGCGTGATTTCACGCAGCCGCGGCAGGTCGTTGTGGGCCTCGCGCCGCTCCCGGGTCAGGCGGCGCATTTCTTCCAGTTCCGCCTCGGAGCGGCGCACGGCCGCCGCACGGACCACCATGCGCATCACATTTCCCCGGAATTCGAGGGCGTCATGCAGGAATTCCCGGTTGACTGAACCGTCCTCGCGGGTGACAAGCACATCGAGCATCTGCACGCTGCCGCTCAACTCCATCTCTTCCACATAGATGCCCGAACCCTGGCGCACACGGACCATTCCGATGCCTTCCAGCCGCTTGATCGCCTCGCGGATGGCATTGCGGTTGGTGCTGAATTCGGCGGCCAACTCGCGTTCCGTGGGCAGCCGATCATCCACCTTGTAGCGTCCATCAAGGATGCGGCGCGCCAGCAAATCGGAAATCTGCTGGGTGCGGGTGCCTGTTGGTTCAATGGGAGTCTGCGACGGATTCATGGGGCCATTCTATATTAAGGAAGCCAAAAAGTCCATAGTCTCGGCGGTTTTTGGCGCGATTGGTCAGACCAAAGCAGGCCGGTCACGGCTTTTCTATGGCTTTCTCGATGGCCTTGACCAGCCGCGCAATGTTGGAATCGAGGTCGAAACCGGATTCGACCGCGCCGCGGGCGTTTTCGGCCAGAAGACGCGCCAAGGCGGGGTCATCCATGAGCCGTTCCATTGCTTTCGCGAGCGACTGGACGTCATCGGGCGGTACCAGCAGGCCCGAAACGCCGCTTGCGATCAACTCGGGATTCCCCGAAACGGGGGTGCTGATCACGGGCACGCCGAGCGCCATCGCCTCAATGAGCACGATGGGCGTGCCGTCCATGTCCCGGTTGCCCGCCTCAAGACAGGCGAGCACAAAAGCGTCCGCTTCGTTGTAGTACTGACGCACCGGCTCCTGGGGTTGGGGCCCGGCAAGATGGATGCGGTCCGCAAGGCCCAGACGCTCAACCTGTTCGCGCAGGACCTGCTCCATGGGTCCGCCCCCCACCACATCGGCCTGGAAATCGCGGCCCTTTTGGGCCAGCAACGCCAGCGCGTCGAAGAACACAGGAAATCCCTTCTTCTCGACCAGCCGTCCGACCGAGAGAAACCGGAACGGTTTGGAAACCGGCCCGGGGGAACGAAGCGTGAAACGGCGCAGGTCGAGACCGGTGCGCATGACGTCGAGTTTGGTTTCATCGCAGCCCTTGCTGTCGGCCAGAAAACGCAGATTGTAGCGTGAACTGCACATGCCAAACGCGGCCCGGGCCGTTTTCTCACGCATGGCGGTGGCGTGGACGAAAATGTCGTGGGCGTGGCACAGGAAGCTGAAGGGTATGCCGCGCAGCAGGGCCGCGTACATGGCGATGCCCGCCGGCGTGTGTGCAAAATTGCAGTGGATGTGCATGGCGTCCGCGGCGTCCAGCCGCTCCGCGAGCAGGCATCCTGCAAGAAAATGCCACAGGAACTTGGGACGGTCGGCCGGACGTGGCGTTTCGGCAAAGGCAAGGTCGTGCAGGCATGCGCCAAGCGTGCGCATAAAGCGTCCGGGGCGGTGGAAAGCCTGGCGCAACGCCGCGGCCAGAAAGGCGGCGGTGCCATGGTCGTACAGGTACTGGGTCTCCCCGATAAAGGGCCGGGCCTCTTCAGAGAGGACGCTCTCGTCGGGCCGTTGCACGGAAAAGACGGCCACCTCAAGGCCCTGCGCGCGCAGCCCCTCTATGTCACGGTAAACAAAAGTGGTGCTGAGCGCCCCAATCTGGGGGGCAATATAGGCGATGCGTACCGGTTTGGGCATGGGTGCCTTCCGCTTAAACAAAGAAAAGAGGCGGCGGCAGGTGCCGCCGCCCCGATATCTCGGTTGTTTCGAACGGCTATTCGGCCGTAATCATCACGTAATCGACAAGAGCGGACTTCTTGGCCGAGGGCCGCAGCACGATGGTCAGCATGTCTGAGTTCGCCTTTGCATCGGCGGGAATGCTCACGGTCCGGGAGACCGATTCCCACCCCCCGCGTCCGCCCGCATCCAGCGCGATTGTCTGGGGGCCCGATGCGGTCTCGAAATTAAGCTTGGCGCTGAGTGTCTTGGGCTCGGAGGACTTGGCCCGCAACGTCAACGTAATCTTCTTGCCGGCAAGGTTTCCGGACAGATACTGGCGAAGCATGGTGTACTTGTCCGTGCCCGACGGCTTCAGTTCCACATTAATGCTGTTGGGTTCGGTTCCGGAAGCCTTGACTATCTTGTCGCCCGGTTCCGCCTTCCAGCGCCGTGGCGTCAAGCTGTCCCATTCCTTGAAATTGAAGTTGGCGACCAGTTGCTCACCCTTATTCCCGGCAACCTTGTCCGCCGCTTTGGTGTTCGCGGCGGTCTTGGTCTTGGATGACGTTGACTTGCCGGCGTCACCCGCCGCGGGGCTGGAAGGGGACCCGCACGCGGTCACAAGCGCACAAACACCCGTCATGACAAGGGAAAAAATGAATTTGGACCAAAAACGATTGCTGTACATGTCATCTCCTTTGATGCTGGCTCAGTCCATTCTGAGCAGAATGAACCCGGCCTTATGGTAGCACAGGCCCGCCGCCCGGCGCATGCCTTGCTACTCTGTCGGCAGCAGCAAGACGCCGTCCACTTGGACAACCGCCACCGCACCGTCATGCTTTACAACGATGCTTTTCAACGCACGCGGGGTGTTCAACGAACAGGACGCCGCATAGTTTTGCCTTGTCCGTGCCTGGTCATCCCTGCCCTGGACCCATTGGGAGAACACCTGAACTTCGTTGGCGGCCAAGGCCTCTTTCTTTGCGAAGAATTCGCCGTCCACCGGCAGCGTTTCCACTCCCAGCCGCAACGGGAAACGCTCCTCTCCCTCCGGGGAGTTCACGGCCAGACTGGCCAGGAGAAGATCCGAACGGTTGCGATCCTGCCGGGGAAGCCATGCAATGGAGCTTACGATGCCGATCGCACGAATGGAGACCCCCGCCAATGCCGGCGGCAGAGACAGCTCGACGGAGGCGCCTTTGCCCAGCCGGAATCTGGCATCCAGCAGGACGGCCTTCTCCCCAAAAACCTCGGTGATTCGGCGCGCATCCAGCGTGCTGTGCGCGGGCACGGGCTCAACGAAGGCGGGAAACACCGCCAGCGGCCAGCTTCTGACCGCCCCGGAGGGCGCGTCACCAACCCTTGTTGCGCTGATGCGCAACACCGATTCTCCCGAACCGCGGGCGGGTTCAAGCCGCAGCGGCAACTCCAGCACGGGCAGTGCTACCCCCTCCGCCCGGCCCGAGACCGGCACGGCCGCCTCGCGCACCGGACCGCCCGAATCGAGGACCGCCGACAAAGTCAACGGCTGGTCGCCTGCGCTCTCGGTGTACTTGGCGGTAACACGCAGGGTATAGACGCCATCCTCACGCAACCGAAGCGGGGGGGCAAGAGATTTCCCGTCCGGCGCGACGACATCCAGTCCGGTTACGGCGACGGGCGGCAATGGCGCGCTCAGGTCAAACCCGAGCGGCCTCACCGGCACCGGGAATGCGGGGGCCGATTCTTGCGCGCTTAGCGCGGCGCAGACGCCCAGCAAAACCAGCGGCATTAGGGCCGCGGCTTTCATGGAGTCGCCGGTTCCTGGGCGGGTGGAGGCGATGTTGACGTGCCTGCAGCGAGCTCAGCCGCCGGCGTCGCCGCAGGTTGTGCGGGAGCCGGGGGGGCGGCGGGTTCTGTGTAAAGCAGCGCCACTTCGAAAACATCCACCACCACATCGGCGGTCACATGAAAGGTGAGCGCCTCAAGATTCTGGGCGGCCGGGTCGAGCGAAACCATGCCCAAGTATCGGTGACGGCGGAAAGGCGCGCCGGAGGCATCGAGATAATCCGCATCCTGCGACTCGACAATGGGTGGCTTGGAATGGTTCACCGTGCCCGGCAGATTGAAGTCGTAGTCGCCGCGCGCCGTATGCACGCCGCTCAGCAGTTGCACGCTCCGGGAGCCGGCCCCCTCGTCAATACCCACCTCCACCACCGGTTTGCCCTGGGCGACCGAGCCGTAGGCGAAAGACGACACAATAACGATGCCGCGAACGGCCCGGCCGTGCGCACCCACCGGGAGGGTGACAGAGGCGCCGCGCCCGAGTCTAAAGCTCTTTGAGAGCGGTTCGGCGCCGTGTTCCAGCTTGGATTCCAGAAGCGCGCGGGCGATGCGTCCCGCGCTGACACGGGGCGTAATGACCAGGTCAAGCTGCTGCAGCGCCGGTGATTCGGGACCGCTGTTCGGTCCGGCGGCAAGGTGTATGGACAGATGGGCGTTTCCATTGATGGCTCCCGCAATTTGCGGCAAACCAACCGTGTGTTTCTGGCGATACACCCCACCCGGTTCCCAGGCAGGTTCTCCCGCATTGGGGCCTATGGCCAGGTCCTCGCCGCGGCCTATCATGTAGTCCTGCGACCAGAAACGCACGGTCATGGGAATGCGGCCCGCAATAGCCGCCGCGGCGGACCAGTACTCGACGATTTCGAGGGGGATGTTTCCGTCGAGTTTGGGACTTTCCCCCGCCAACCGGTTGCCGTTTTGCAGCAGATCAACGCCGACCAGCCGCACCGGTCCCGCGTCCTCGCCGACAGGAAGCAGCGCGCCGGTGGCGGGCGCGGGGTGCGAGGGGGTGAGCTCGCGAATTCGTGCGTCAAGATCTTTGGCGGACAGGCTGCCCGCCGCCGCGCCCGCCCATCCCGCCGCTGCGAGACAAATACAGGCGACGAACAGTCTCCCCCAATGTGGAACGACCGACTTCGGTTGTCCTGGTATTGCTGGGTCCATGTTCTTGGCGGATTGCAAATTCATCGTGTCCTCTATACACAGGGCATTCCCCCACGGGTAAAGCCCCTTCCGGCACATGCCATGATAAAACACGGGCGTGGGAAAACAAAACAAACAGACGGCGCGCCGCAACCCGGACATGAACCTATTTCCGCATAGTTGCGGACGCGCCATTTCCCCGGTATGCTGGTGCCGATGAACCATTCCAAAGAAAATGGAACTCCAGCCGTCGGGCCTATTCCCGGCCTCACGGTGGTGATTCCCTGTTTCAACGCGGGGCACCGGATTCGGCCCGTGGCCGAGGGTGCGGCCGCATGGGCCGCACGGGTTGTTGTCGTGGACGACGGGAGCACGGACGGGGCGGCGGCGACACTGGCCGCGCCGGGCGTTGAGGTGCTGCGCCTGCCACGCAACCGGGGCAAGGGCCACGCCATTATTGAAGGGCTGAAGAGCGCCATGGCCTGGCCCGGTACGGAGGCGGCATGCCTGATGGACGCCGACGGCCAGCATGACCCCGCCGATATTCCGGGACTGATGGAGGCCTTTCGCCGGGAAGGGGCGGACCTGGTCATCGGCCAGCGCCGCTTCGACGGAACGCCGGTTCCCTGGCGCAGCCGATTTGGCAACCGGGTCACGGCGCGGGTCACGCGCCTGCTCCTGGGGCGGGATTTGCCGGACACGCAGTGCGGTTTCCGCGTGCTTTCGCCCCGTTTCGCGCAAGCCGTGGTGGACCGGGTGGCGGGTGGCCGCTACGAGACGGAAATGGAAATGATTGTGCTGGCGGTGCGCGGCGGGTTCAGGCTGACCTATGCGCCGGTGAGGACCGTTTACGAGCCGGGCAACCGCAGTTCCCATTTTCGGAAGGTCCGCGACTCGGTCCGCATCTATTTACGGCTGGCAAGAGCGCTGATGGGACGGCGTTAACCTGCAGCGGGGGCCAGAACGTTACAGTGGGGTCAGGAGCCTGGCAGTTTGGTGTCAACACAGTTGCGGAGCAAACGCCGCGTTGCAATGGCGGGAGTGAATTCACGTGCATGAAGTGCGGATTGGACGAATGACCGGCGTGCTGCTGCTGGCGACGCTGATGTCGTCGGCCGTGTTTGCGCAGAATCCGGCACAGACTCCCGAAGAGGTCAATCCGCTCGGTCTGGGCTTGACACGCCAGCACGCGGAGACCTTTGAGCCCGGCAAGCCGTTCCAGGTGACCCTGACCATCAGCGCGGCCTCAGCCGGAACGATTACGGCGATGGGCCTGCGGGAAACGTTGCCCCCCGAATGGCGGCTGGAAACGGTGGCCGGGGCCAGCGGCGCACCGCCCGATGTGTCGCCGGCAGCCGGTGCGACGAATTTGCTCGAGTTTGCCTGGATAACCGTCCCCCAATTTCCCTACACCTTTACCTACATGGTCACGCCACCCGAGGGCGACGGCGGCACCAAGGTGCTCCACGGTGCGCTCGAATACCGCCAAATGACCGGCGCACACTACGCGCCGCCAGTCATGACCGAGGTGCGCGGACCAGACTCAAAACCGCCCGCGATCACGCTCAAAGGCGCCAATCCGGTCACGCTCAGCGTCGGTGACGCGTGGCAGGAACCGGGCTACACCGCGCTTGACGGCAAGAAACAGGACATCACGGGGAAGGTCGTGGTCAGCGGCACGGTGGACACCAGCCGCGCCGCCGAATACGGGCTGAACTACACCGTGTCCACCGACGACGGCCAGAAAGCCGCGGCCGCGCGCACCGTGGTGGTGAAAGAGAAGGACAACACGCAGACAAACCCGACAACTCCCCCCGCGACGGGCGGGGCCCGTGCCGCGGGACCTTCAGGCCGCGAATTGTCCAACCCCATCGCCGCATCGGTCGATAAGAATCCCGGCAATCAGTCCCAGCCCGCAGCACCTCCGCAGCCTGCGAATGCCGAGGGGGAAGCCGGGGCGGTGACAAAGAAACCAGAACTTCCCGACCTCTCCGCATTTCGCCCCCCCGTCACGACGCAGGCCGGGGAGAAGCCCCCATCACCGCCCGGCACGGTGGCGACCGCAACGGCACCCGCATCCCCCGCGGTCTCCGTTCCCGCCGTGCAGCACCGGGCGCCGGTGCCACCGGAAATGCTCAAGTCTGCCGCGATGACGGAAGCGGCGCGCAAAGGCCCGAATGGCACGTCGTCAAACACCCCCTCTTCCGCCCCAAAGGTCCCGGCGACGGACCCGGAAGCGTTCACAGAGATTTTGGTGTGCGTCGCAATTGGGCTGGGGCTGCTGGTCGGACTGGGGCTGCTGGGTTGGCGGCTGGTGTACAACCGGCCTGTCCGTCGCAAACCTCCGCCCAGTCCTCCGCCCGCCCGGTAGGACCGGCGGCGGTCATTTCATGACCGTGCCGCTCACGCCGCGGTTCACCAGCCCGGCGATACCCGCCAGCACCTGGGCCAGGTTAATGCCGCCCGGCGAGGCGATGTAGCGGGGCTCCCATCGGGGATGGAACTTCTCTTTGTACAGCCGCAGGCCCTGAAAATTGTAGAAACGGCCCCCGTGCTCGTAAACCATGGAGGCGAGACGGTTCCAGAACGGGGCGGCCTGGCCGCCCTCGATGCCGGACAACGGCGCCATGCCCAGATTGAACCGCGCAAAGCCCTCCTGCGCGCCCCATTTCATAAGGTGCAGGAACAGCGCCTCCATCGCCCCCTCGGGCGCATCGGCGCGGTGGCGCATCAGGTCCACGCTCAACTCGGCACGGTCCCCGGACTCAAGCATGTTTGCGAAGGCAACGATGCGGCCGTTGCGGCGCAGTACTGCCTGGCGGTACCGGCACAGGTAGCTTTCATCGAAGAAGCCCAGCGAGAACGCTTTTTCCCGGCTGTTCTTTGCCTCAAGCCATTCATCCGAAACCTGCCGGAGTTCGACAAGGGCCGCCGGCACCGCCGCACGTTCCACAATTTCGAAAACCACGCCCTCGCGTTCCATACGGTGCAACAGGTTGCGCTCGTTCTTGTGCGAAGCGCCGTCGAGGGACCAGGTGCGGAGGTCCACCATGGCCTCCTCGCCAAACTTGGTCATGGACAGGCCGATGTCCGCATAAAGATGAAGCGTTTCCGGGCGCACCTGGTAGAACACGGGCATCAAGCCGGTGCGGTCGCACAGGTCACGAAAATCCCAGACCAGGTCGCGTGCCGCCGCCGGATCGCCGACGGGGTCGCCCATCGCCACGGCGCAGCGGCCGGACAGGCCATACATGACAAAGCCGGGGTGGGTGTCGTGAAACAAAAACCGTTTGTCGCCCAGAAAGGCGAGTTGCGCGCCGGTACTGCCCGCCAGCGCCACCGCTTCCCCGATGCGGCCCCAATCCGGCGGCATCTCGTCCATAATTACCGCCGCCGGTCGGAGCAGCCGGGCCAGGGCCAGGCCCGCCAACAGCACGCCCGCCCCCACCGAGGCGCGCAGCGCGCGCGGCGCGCCCTCGGAAAAGGCAAACTGCCACCACAGTTCGGAGGAATACTCCACATGTTTGTGCGCAAAGAGCACGAGCCACAGGGTGCTCGCCGCAATCACGGCGATGGCTCCGACCCAGCCCGGACCGAAGCGCGGCGCCAGCAGGGATGAGCGCCGCTGGAACTCACGATGACAGGGGATCAGCGCGGCCAGCATTCCCCCCAACACCACCGCCTCCTCGTAATCCAGCCCTTTGAGCAGCGACAGCACGGACCCTGCGGCCAGCAGGGCGACCGTAAGCCAGTAGGCGGCATCCACGCGGCGCTGCAGGGCGCGCCCAAGGAACAGCAGCAACACGCCCACGATGCTCGCCAGAAAATGGGAGAGTTCAACCATGGGCAACGGCACCAACCCCTGCAGCAGCGTGATGCGGTTGTGCTCGGGGGGGGTGGCGCCGGAGAAGAGCAGGATGGCCCCGCCCGCCATGGTGCTGATGGCGAAGACACTGGGAATAAGCGGGGAAAGATTGCGCATCAGGGCCGTGAAGCGGCCCAGGACCGCGCGGCGGTTGAGCAGTTCATGGGCGCCGAGGAGCGCGCATGCGAGAAACAGGGGCACGAAGTAATAGACAACACGGTACAGCAGAATGGCGCTGATCAGGCTCGGACCCGACGCGTAGGGCGACAGAAATGCCACCATGATGGTCTCGAACACACCCAACCCACCGGGGACCTGGCTGACGAGTCCCGCAATAATCGCAATCATGAAGAAGCCCGCAAAGGACACAAAGCCGAGAGGCTTGTCGAGGGTGAGCAGGCAGTAGAACACCCCGCTGGTGAGGGTCAGGTCGACCGCACCCACCACCACCTGCGCCAGGGCCAGCCGGCCGCCGGGCAGGGACAGTTCGTGGCCGTGCCACCGGACCACGGCCCAGCCCATCGCGCTCAGAACCATATAAGCGGTCGTGTACGCCAGCAGCAGCAGGCCGAGGGGGATGTGCAGATGGGCCGGAAACATGGCGGGCAGCGCGCCGGCGGGTTCAAGCAGGCAGGCCAGGCCGCCCATGGTCGCAAAGCCCAGCCACCCGGTCGCCGTGCAGAAGGTGACGATGCGCGCTATTTGGCCCGGCTCCACCCCCCACGCGGAATAGAGCCGGTAACGCACCGCGCCGCCGCTGAGCACGGAATGGCCCACATTGTTGCTCAGCGAATAACCAATGAAGGAGGCCAGCGCGAGCCGGTGGTACGCGAGGGACACGCCGGCATAACGGAACGCAAGCACGTCGTACAGGGTGAGCATGAAATAGCTGCCGGCGGCGAAACACGCCGCGGCAATAATGTGGCCGGTTGTGATGCCCCGAAAAGCCTCGCGCAAATCATGGTAATGGTATTCGCGGAAAACGCGGTGCATCGCATAGACCGCGAGCAAAAACACCACCAGCCCGAAAAAGGGCGCCACGCGCCGGGCCAGCGTGCCCATCGAATACCCTTCGGCCTTCATCCGGTCATTCAATCCTCACAATCAGCCTGTGGGACAGCCGCCCTTGACTGTCGCTCTGCGCTTGGCACCTGACAGGCGGGGGCGCCTGTCCCGCGCGCCTTGCGCCGGTTCAGGCCTCGTCTCCCGGGTCTGCCACGGCGTCCTCGTCCAGTGGAACCACATCCGCCAGCGCCTGGCAGGCGGCCTCTGCGTCCTTGGCGCGCACCTGTACCGTGCTCGGTCCCACATTGGGGGCAAAGATGACGCGGGCAGTCATGGATGTAGGAACCCACGCGTCAATGCCGCAACTTTGCAGTTTGGCGCGAATAATGTCGGCCGGTCCTTCTTCGCCCACGAATACGGTCACGAGGTCCGTGTACTCCTTGAACACAGAAGGATTGTCATACAGGCAGGAATCACTCGCGAAAATCGTCACGGGGTCCGTGTATTCCTCCTCGTCCACGGGAAGCGATTCAACGAGGTCGGCATCGCACGCGTCGCAGCGGGTGTACCCCGCCTCAAATTCTGCACGGCATTTCGGGCAAAACATGTCTAATCCTCCCGCGGCGGCATGTTGTTTCTTGACGCATGCCTATGGCCGGCATGGGTCGAATTCCCTGCGCCGCCTCTTATTACAGCATATCACACGGGCACCGCACGCTGGACCGGCGCGCCTTCCGCCGGTTCAGTCTTCGTCTCCCGGGTCCTTCCCGAAGTCGATTTCCCTGTCCTCGTCCAGCGGAATCACTTCCTCCAGCGCCTTGCAGGCGACCGTTGCATCCTCGAAGCGCACCTGCACCGTGCTCTGGTCCACATCAGGGGAAATGATGACGCGGGCAGCCAAGTCTGTCTTGACAAACGCGTTAATACCGCAACACTCCAATTTGGCGCGGACGAGGTCCGTCGGCCCTTCCTCGCCCACGAACACGGTCACGAGGTCCGTGTGCTCCTTGGTCACAGAAGGATTGTCGTACAAGCAGGAATCACTCGCGAATAGCGTCGTGTGGTCCGTGTATTCCCCCTCGTCCACGGGAAGCGATTCAACGAGGTCGGCATCGCACGCAGCGCACCGGGTGTAACCCGCCTCAAACTCTGAACGACATTTTGGGCAGAACATGATTTATTCTCCCGCGGTGGCATGTTGTTTCTTGACGCATGCCTACGGTCGGCACGCGTCGAAATCCCTGCGCCCGCCTCTTGGTGTCGGCATCACACAGGCACTGCACGCACCTCGGACGGTCAGGCCCCTTCTTCCGGGTCCTCCCCCGCGAAAGGCTCCGCGCCTTCCTCCAACGCCTCCACGTCCGCCAGCGCCTGGCACGCGGCCTCTGCATCCTCGGCGCGCACCTGCACGGCAACCGGGGACAGGTTCGGGAAAACGCTGCGCGTAGCCTCGCCCTCAATCCACGCCGTGATGCCCGCGCTCTCCAGTTTGCCGCGGACCACTGCGGCTGCTTCTGCGTCACCCTCGAATACCGTCACCAGCTCTTCGTATTCCTCCTCGTCCGTCGGAAGCGCCTCCACCAGGTCGGTGTCGCATTCGGCGCAGCGGGTATACCCTTCCTCAAATTCTGAACCGCACTTCGGGCAAAACATGGCCATCCTCCCGCAACGACGCGTTGCATTTTGGCGGGCGCCCATGCCGGGCGAAGGAATTCCGTGGGGCGGGGTCCGCCTGTCTGTCAAGAATAACACATCTGCACCGCGATGGCGTTCCCAAACCGTTTCTATTTTTGCACGGCCTCGGGTATTATGAAACCATGAAACCAATCACGCGCAGACATTTTCTGGCGGACGCGGCGGTGCTGGCCGGCGGGGCGGCTTTCGCCCAGGGCGGACCGGCGACCGGCGACGCCCCGGCCCCCGCCGCGGGCCAACGGCGCAGTTGCTATAATAATTTCGCCGAACACCTGCTCAACGCCTACAACCCGAACATGATCTATCCCGAGCTGCCGAACCGCTGGACCGACGAGGCATGGTTCCGGTTCATCGACATGATCGGCGATTTCGGCTTCACCCATTTTGAGTTCTGGCTGGTGCCGCGCCTGTTCAGCCGCGCCGGGCTGGAGGAGCCTTTCGGGGAGGCCTTTGCCAAACAGATGAACGCCATCATCGCCCACGGCCATGAACGCGGCGTGGGCGTGAAACTGCTCGCGGCGCTCTCCACCGTCGGCGACGACTGGCACACGCACTGCCCCAATGATCCCGCCGAGTGGGACGAGGTGGTCATGCTTTGGGACCGCTGGACCAAGCGCCTGCCGGGCCTGGGCGTGGTCGGCATCTTCCCGGGCGACCCCGGCGGCTGCTCGCGCAACGGCTGCACCGCGCAGACCTTCATCGACAGCGCGCTGAAGATCGCCGAAGTGGTGAAGAAGAACCAGCCGCAGGCCGAAATCGAAATCGGCACCTGGGGCACGCCCTTCTGGGGTTGGGGTACCATCGAGGGCCCGCCCGGATGGAAGGGTGAGTTCATTCAGTCCATTCAGGGCACGGCCTGGAAATTCGACAAGAAGCGCGCCGATGAGGCCATGGCGTATTTCATCAAGCGGCTGCCCGATTTCCCGAAGGACACCTCCGTTGCGATCAATCTCGCATTCAACCCCGACGGCAACCCCGACCAGGGCAACGGCGAAATGGACGCGCGGCCCTGGGCGCGCGAGATCGCCAAGACGAACCGCGTGCTCACCTGGGACTTCAGCCTGACCGAGGGGGAGAACGCCGTTGCGCCGCATTACCGTTTTGGCCGCCTTTTCGCCCAGCGCAAGCGCGAACAGGACGCCGCGCCCTACAGCGGCGGCATCTGCTTTACCATGAGCCCGCTGCTCAACCAGTTGTCGCTGTACCAGTCGGCCCAGTCCTTCATGCATCCGGACGCGGACCCGGCGATGCTCACGCGAAGATTCTACCGGCGCCTCTTCGGCTCGGACGCGGAAAAGCTGAACGAGCTGTTGCCGCTCTTTGAGATCATCCCCGACTGGGGCAATTACAACCAGATCGATCTGCCCCGTCGCGAGTATCATGCGCGCATGGGCGAGGGCGTGGAACTCCTGCGCGCGCTCGAAGGCAAGGCCGACAACAGCGTCCCCTTCAACCCCAGCCCCGAGGAATACCGAAAAGAACTGCTGTTCTTCTTCGAACTCTTCCGCGACCTCAGCGCAGATGCGCCCGATTTCGATGCCCTGATCAAGCAATATTGGAATCGCGTCTACGCCATCTACGATCACCTGCCCCAGCACGTCGATCCGCGTCCACACGGCGCGACCGAACGCCTCGTCCGCTTCTTCGACCCCAAATGGACCGGCGCGCGCAACGGCCCCCTTCCCGGCAAATGGAGCACCTGATGTTGTCTCGTGCCCGTATGCGCGCCGGTGGGGTATGATGACTGTATGAGACGGCTTGTTACGATCATTCTCCTCTTGGCGGCGCTTTTGCCCGTTTGGGCCGCCCATGCCGCCACGCTCCAGGAAGGCCCGCTGATCGTGGAGTATGCGGCGGAGGACGCGGATGCCGCGCAGCGGGCCATGAAGGAACTGCGCGAGGCGGCGGCGGCGTTCGCGCCGCGCCTGCCGCTGGGCGACCAACCGGTTAACGTGTTTATCGCGCCGACGGTGGCCGCCTTTAACCGCCGCACGCCCGGGTTCATGCCGGGACAGGTGAGCGGCGTGGCCGACCCGGAACGCGGGATGATCACGGTCAAATCGCCGCGCCTGCGCGGAGCCCGCGCCGACTTTCTGGGCACGCTGCGCCATGAACTGGTCCACGTGCTGCTGGCGCGCAACACGAAAGACGCCTTCCTGCCCCGCTGGCTCAATGAGGGGCTGGCGATGTTCATGTCGAAGGAGTACCAGTTCGCCACGCCGATGACCATGGCCGTGATGTTCTTCGAGAACCGGCTCATCGAGTACAAGGACCTGGACTGGGCCTTCATGAATCCGGGCCAGGAGATGGAATTTGGCGACGCCTACGCCCAGGCCCTTTCCCTCACCCGGCACCTGTACAAGCGGCTCGGTCCGGACCGGTTCTGGCAGGTGGTGCTCGGCACGCGCACGATGTCCTTCCCGGACGCGCTGCGCCAATACGGGGGCTTCGACGTGCACGACCTGTGGGGCGGCTACATCCGCTCCCTGTGGCTGGTGGTGCTGGTCGGGGCCATGGCCTCTGGGTCCTTTTTCACGCCCATTTCCGTGCTGGCCATCGTGGCCTGGTTCAGCATCCGGCGGCAGCGGCGCAAGGTGCTGGACGGTTGGGCGCGGGATGAGGAGGAGGAACGTCTCCGAGACCTGGTGGACTCCAAGCCTCCCCTCATGACCTGGGAGGAGGCCATCGAAGACGACACCACCTACATTCCCGGCATTGACGACGAGGACGAGGCGGACCGATACTGACCGCGCCAGAGCGTTTTCATATGCAAGCGCCAGTTCGCGCCGCGTTCAGGTCCCCCTTGGCTTCGAAGGGGTGGTGCGAAGCGCCGGGGGATGTATTTCCCCGGACGAGCCCAAGGCCCCACATCCCCCGCCGCTTCGCGGCCACCCCCTTCAAAGGGGGATTAATAATGGCCTGGGTGGTGTCTGATAGGATGTGTACGCGCCCGCAAGGTCAATTCCG
>CAIJOU010000771.1 GCA_903822375.1 Candidatus Hydrogenedentota bacterium | reverse complement strand
TCGAGTATGAAAATGCGCTGAGCTACCCATGCAGCGATGTAATCCGCGAATATGCCCAATACGGCAAGGCCTATGCGCTCGAGTCCATGAGCAGCTATGCCGGCGGCGGCGATATCAACACCACCATTGAGGCGTACCAGAAGCTGTTGGCGGAACACCCGCGTGGGGAGTTGGCCGGGGACGCCTTGCGCCAACTGGCGCGCATATACTACCGCGCCGAGGATTATGACACCGGCAACCTTTTCGCCGAACAGATTGTCCGGGATTTCCCGGACAGTCCCAACGCGCGATACGCGCAAAGCATGCTCAACGAGGTGCGCGGCGGCGGGCTGACCACTCTGGCGAAGAACAGCGCGGCGGGCCAAGCGCCCGGCCAGCAGGTCTGCGGTCCCGTGGCGCTGCGCAAGCTGCTTGCCGCACGGGGTGTCGAGGCGGGTGTGGACGAACTGGCGCAACTGGCCGGAACCGACGCCAGCGGCACCAGCATGGCGGGCTTGATTAAGGCGGCGGACGCCAAGGGCGTAAAGCTGGCCGGTGTGCAGGTGACGCGCGGCTCCGAAATGGACCCGCCCTTCATCGCCTATGTCCATGGGAACCACTTCGTGTTTGTGGGCGACAAGGGTGACAAAGGCTATCTGGTTGAGGATGTGGACGGCTCCACCAACTGGCAGGACGACGCGGTGCTGCGCTTTGGCTGGGACGGAAAGGCGCTGGTGGCGTCAGACCGCCAACAGGTCGCTGAACTGCTGGATTATGCAAGACTGGAACAGAGCCGTGGCGGCGATAACACCCCTAACGGCAACAACCCGGAGTGCGCCAATGGCCGCTGTCCGTGCACCAACGGCTGTAAATGCCCGTCCGATCCGCCCAATCCCAACGGTCCCGCCGGTCCGCCCCCACCCCATGGCTCTCCGGGTTCTGGAAATCCGAAGGGCACGATGCTGGGTGCAGCAGGGAATGTCAGTGGAGTTAATCCTGAATTCATGCTTTATCAGGGAACCTTTGTGGCGAATGAAACTGATTTCAACGTGCCCGTTCTGGGCGGTATGAAGTTGCAGTTTACCCGCAATTTCACCGCGCCCTTCGGATGGAAACGCGGCGGAACCACCAAGTGGTCCGGTGTGGGCGATCTCGCCTATCTCAACAACATCGGCGAGGGCTGGAACCATGAATCAAATCTGTATCTGAAGGTTTCCCAGCAGTATGGCTTTGTTCTGTTTCACGATCCACAGGGCAATTTTGCCACCTACACGCGCCACTGCGAACAGCAGGGCGGCACGTGTACCGCCGTAGGCGAGTTCTTGGACCCGCCGTACAACACCATACCGAACCCGAACTGGTGCATTTGCAGCGGGGACAGGACTTTCGCGGCAAATGCCAATGAAGACTATTACGTGCGCAATCTTCCCCCAAACCATGAAGCCCACGGTAACGGCTTCAAAGGCATGCTCGACGAGCAGGGTGTCGTGCTCACGCGTCTGGTGAACGCGCAGGCGGGGCAACTGGGTTGGAAGATGCGCATGCCCGACGGCACCGAGTACGGTTTTGCCAAGGAGACGGCCTGGGATGAGCATTATGCCCGGCTCATGTACATTCAGAATCGTTCCGGAGCGCAGATCACCTTCACCTACGATACCTATGGGCGGCTGACCCGCATGGACGCGCCGAGTGGTGACGGACGTTATCTCCAGTTCGCCTATGTCGGCACCTCCAACAGAATTGACGATATTATTCTGATGTCGGGAAGCACCATGGTGAAGAGTGTGGCCTACACCTACGATTCGGACGAGAATCTGGTGCAGGTGGACAGGGACAGCGACGGCGAATACTCCAACGATCCCGGGTATTCCTATTACAGCGACCCGAACTACCCGGGTTCTTTCATGCTCAGCGGCTGCACCAACGGCGACGGCCAATGGGCGGACATCGACTACGTCTGGGGCACTTTTGGTCCATGGGGTGATCAACCGTTGACGGTTACCGCCACCAAGGCGGGCGTGCAGAAAACGGTGTTCGTGCGGAGATATTCTGATACCACCACCACGATCACGAACTACGACACGAACGATGTGGCGATTTCAAAAGTGATGTACATGCAGGACTGGTACGGCTTCGCCTCCGATTGGATAAGGTCTTACGTCACCCCCACCGGCGGTGCTTATCAGCAATGGTCCTATTCCTACAACACCGATCACTTCCTGACCGCGGTGTATTATCCGACGAATACGAGTGGCGGCATAGCGCTGTATGCGTCCTATACGCACACGGCGCAAGGCAAAGTGGCTTCCGTCACCGGTACCGGGCCAAACGGCAACAACATGGTGACCTCGTGGACCTATGACAGCGCCACGGGACTGCTGCCGACCACAATGACCGACCCGGCCGGGCTTGTCACGCAGTACTTCTATGACACACAGGGCCGGTTGATTCAGATGAAACATCCATCCCTGGGCACGAACGGCTATCAGTACACCTATACCACGGCGGGACAGATCTATACCGTCACCGATCCCTTGGGCAAGGTGACCACCTACGGCTATGATGCGTCGGGCAATGTCACGAGCGTTACCAACCCGCTCAACCAGACCGCGACGATGACCTATGACAGCGAAGGCCGCGTCTCGCAGCGCACCGATGCGCTGGGCAAGTCGACCTCGTACACCTACATCGGCCAGGGCTGCGGCTGCGGCGGGCTGGGCCAGATTGCCACCATCACCGACGCGCTGAATAACGTGACCAGTTTTCAGTACAACGCCGCGGGCAAGGTGACCAAGGTCACCGATCCGGCGGGCATGGAAACGGATTACGCCTATGACGGTATGGAGCGCCTGACCAGCATCACCGCGCCGTCGGGTTCCTCCAACACAACGACCTTCGCGTACGACACGCTGGGTCGAATGACCTCCACCATCGACCTGGGCGGGCACACGACCACCATGACCTATGATCACATGGGGCGGCTCGCCTCCCGCACAGACCCGGTGGGCACCGTGTCCTATGCCTATGATACTATGGGCAACAAAACCAGTGTGACCGACGAACGGAACAAAGTGACGAGCTACTACTATCTGGGTGCGGGTTGGCTAAACTATACGGCTGATCCCTTGTACAAATACGTGAAGAACTACTATGACAGCGCGGGTCGGGTTACGAAGACCGGTGCGGGCAGTACGGCGGGCACCGACCCGATTGAATACACCTACAGCGCCACCACGGGACTGCTCACGAAAACCCGTTACTGGACTGGTGCAAGTTATTACGACGCGGACTACACCTACGATAATGCAGCACGGCAAACCAAGATCGCCGATTGGGTGAACAGCAGCTTCGGCATCCAGTTCGCCTACGATGACGCCGGACGCCTGTTGACAAAGAAGGACTATGCCGACGCAAAGACGCTGAGCTATACCTATGACGCAGCGGGGCATATTGCGTCCATGACGGATCCGAACGGACAGACCACGACCTACACCTATACCGACACGGGACGGCTTGACACCATCACCGCGCCAGGCAGCAAGGTATGGAACTTCGACTACAATAATCTCGGTCAGAAGACACAGTACACCCATCCGAACGGTACGCGCACGGAGTACGGCTATGACACCCGGCACCGGTTGACCTCGATTGTGCACAAAGACGCGTCGAACAACACCGTGCTCGACTCCTTCACGTTCACGCTAAACAACGAGGGGAACATCACGCGGGTGACGAACGCCGACGGCTCGTACTTCTCCTACGGGTACGACGCGCGGCACCGGGTGACGTACGGCACAATGGCGGACGCGCAGGGCGTTGCCCAGCGCCTCTTCATGTATTACTACGATGTGGCAAACAACATTACTTCGAAGTCGCTCACCGTGGCCTCGCCGCCCAGTTCGACTTCGACGGTGTTTGCCTATAACGACGCCAACGAGCAAACGAGCATGACCGTGGGCGGCGGCACGCCGGATACGCGGACCTATGACGGCTGGGGCCGCCTCGCCACGCGGACACAGGGCACGAACAGCGCCACCTACGGCTACCGCTACGGCGGCAGGCTGTACAGCTTCGCCAGCAACTTCGGCGGCGAGACGGCAGAGACGTTGCAGTACCGCGGCGATGGGCGGCTCTATTCCCGCACCACGGCCGCGTCCATGAAGGTCTACCGCTATGATCGCGGCTGGAACACCATTGATGAGGAGGACGGCAGCGGAAATCTGACGGGAACCAATGTCTACGCACCCGGCGCGGAGGTGGGCGAGCGGCTCGCCTACGCCTTTGGCGCGATCTCGGGCGGTGCGCTCGCCTACGCCTATCACGATCAGTTGGGCTCGACCCGCGTCTGGCGCTGGTGGAACAAAGGCCTGACCGGGCGGGATGATTTTGGGCCCTATGGTGAGAAGATCGCCAGTTACGACCTCGTGCCACGGGACTACGCACTGCATGTAAACGACCCCAACGCGCTGCTCTTCCACGCCGCCTACCGCGACTACGCCGCCGGCTGGGGCCGCTGGATCACGCGCGACCCGCTCGGCATGGTCGATGGGCCGAATGTGTATGCGTATTCTAAGGATGATCCAGTGGGTTTGGGGGATCCATTTGGCCGATCCGCACTGCCTATGGATAGGACACCGCAGCCAAATGGGACCAGACGTCAACCACCGCCCCCTCCGGGTAGCGGCGGGGCAAGTTGTGATGACTGCGGAAATGCACCGCCTGCAAGTGCGAGTTCTGGGGTTTGCTCGAAGTATGGAGATTCGGATACCTTCAGGAACTATGATGCGAAATGTGTTTGTGAAAACGCCGGCGAGACTCCGTGGGACCAAGCGGTTCGAGGTTGTCTTGCGTGCATGAAGGACAAAGGAATAACCGGAGAGGAAGCACACAAACCTTGCTATGCTGCGGCTGACGCGAAGTACGGAACAATAGCAGGTTTGATTCAGGTGATCGATATTGGAATAAGACTTAGCAGATGCTACGCGGGAAGCGGAACATGAGTTCGGTCTGGAATAGAGTGTTGTTCGAGACATGCACTAGGTTTCTGATTCGGTACCTCATTCTGTCGTGCCTCGCGATCTTAGTAGGTGCCGCAGTCGGGGGCCTAGTGGGCTATATCTCCTGTTCAATGATTGGGGAAGAACCCAGAGATGGACTTAATCTGGGTGCTCACGCTGGCGCTATCATCGGCTTGGTGTTCTACTCCGTAACACATTGGCTTGTCTTTCGAAAGCCACTATGGGCTACCGCACTGTTTCTAATCGGAGGAACGCTGGTGGGAAGCGTCCCAGTGTCATTTATCCCCGTGTTTGGCATTCCGTTCATGTTTTTCGGTGGTATCTTGGGCTATTGGCTGGGCGTGGTTGCACTACTTGTTACGACATGGGGATACCCCGGGGGAAATGGGGACGCTGGACCTGTTGAATAACCCTTGCATTGGTGCATATTTGTGATATACTAGTATCGCAACTGGAGGACATGCGATGCTTGGTGACAAGGACCGATGGCAGG
>CAIJOU010000770.1 GCA_903822375.1 Candidatus Hydrogenedentota bacterium | reverse complement strand
TTCCGCCCCGGACCAAAGCGCCGCAAGCCATTGCCCCTCCCTGCGAAACACGGGAGCGGTCACGCCGTCGGCCAAGGGAAGCATTCCCGCGAACTCCTCGCTGTCCAGCCGAATGGCCATGCCGTTCAGATAGCCTGCCGTGTCGCAGAGTTCTCCGCCCGCGTAGACGGCATGCGCGCCCATGCCGATGGTTGACGCTCCCGCGGCAAACAGCTCAAGACAGCGTTTTACGAGTCCCTGCGCCCCCTTGACCCCTTCAGGTGCCGCGCCCATCGCGAGAACATTCACCTTCCAGCCTTCGTGGCCGTGCCTGAGCGCCAGCAATCTTGCCGCCGTCACCTCCGACGGGGAAGGCAGGTCCTTTCCCGAAAGCACGCATTGCCACACCGGCGCCGCGGAGCATTCGGCAAAGTACTTGTCCAGGGCCGCCCGGTCCGCCACCACCACCGCCACGGGGGCGTTGCCCGCCGACTTGACAACGGTCTCGACAAACCCCACAAAGGATGCCCGGTCCCCGCCATAGTCCACTTCCCAACGAACCGGAACCGTGCCTTTGCCGTTCATGCCCGCAAGAAGTCCGCCGACTGCGGCATAAGACCGCTGGTCCACATGGGCCACCACCGACAGACCAAGGTCAGCGGCCTGTTTGGCACGGGTAAAAAAGTCCTCCTGCCCGGCTTCAAGGCGCAGAGTGGTCACTCCGGCACTTTTCAGCGCCAGCAGGAACTTGGTGTCATGTTCGTCACCGGCGGCGACATAAAACGGCAACGGGCGGTGCACTGCGGCGCGGTCCACGCGGCAGAACCGCGCGGACTGCTTTTGCACCGTGTCACGAACCTCAATGGTGGCCTCCACCGTGTAAAGACCCCGCCCATGGGGGGCGTCCTTTACGGCACACCATCGGGGAGCCTGCGCCTGAAGCTGCATGTCTCCCAGCGCGATCTCCGTGGCCTCCGGCCGGTCGGCGGCCTGAATGCGCAAACGGACCCGGGCGGAGGCGTCTTCCGGTGAAACCAGTTCCACAATGAGCGGATCGTCCACATACACGTAGGCAAGGGGCTGATCCGGGGCAAGCGTCATCCGGATATCCGCCGTGAGAAGAAGAAAGCCAAGTGCGGCGAACACGCTCATAGTCAGACCAGGAAGGGATTGCCGGCGCGCTCGGCGCCGATGGTTGTCGCCGGACCATGCCCGCTGTAAACGACCGTGTCGTCCGGCAGCGTGAGCAGTTGGCTCTTGATGGAATGAATCAACTGGCCATAATCCCCTCCGGGCAGGTCGGTGCGGCCGATGCTGCCGTCAAAAAGCACATCGCCCACAAAAGCCGTTCCGGGCGTCACCAGAACGATGTGCCCCGGGGAATGGCCGGGGGCATGGCGCACTTCAAAACGCGTTTCACCGACGTTGACGAACTGGCCGGCCTCCAGAAACACATCGGGTGCCGGAGAAGGAGCGAAAGGCACGCCAAACATGCGGCCCTGCTGCTCCAGAGACTGCAGCAGCGGCAGGTCGGCACGGTGTATGGCCAGTGGAGCGCCCGTCGCCGCGACCACGCCGGCGTTGCCGCCGCAGTGGTCGCAGTGCCCGTGGGTGTTCACGATCATCACCACCTTAAGCGGGGACAGATACGCCAAGAGTTCCGGTGCCGCGTCGCCCGGGTCGATGACCACGGCCTCATCGCCCTCGGAAACCACATAGCAGTTCATAACAAACGGCGTCAGATGAAAGGTTCTGATTTTCACGGGTGCTTCTCCTGCGGACTCATGCTAGCGCATCGCCCGTCCCGATGCAACCGACAGCACTCCCGCGGGAGTCCCGCCCAAAAAAAGCACCGGGCGAAACCCTCAATAGGGTCCGCCCGGCGCGTGTCGCCTGCATGAGATTCAGTTTACAGGGAATCGAAGTTCCGCTGCCATTCCGTTCCGTTCTTCGCGGCCAGTTCCCGCTGGGCCAACTGCTGCACTTTGACCTGGTAGTCGGCCACACGGCAGGAAACGACGGTCGACTCAACGGCCTTTTGCGCATCGGCCGGAAGCCCCCTCGCGGAAGCCCCAACGCGGCGTGTCGCTTGTACCGACATTTTCATAGACGCCGATGTTCTTGCCGTCGAGCGTGCGGTAATAGACGCCCCAGTTGCCGCGCATCAGGCACTCCGCCCATTTGGAGGTCTTGGTGCCCAGTTCATCGGTCACGCTCACCTTGGCGAAGAAGTACTCGTTTGACCGGGCAATTTCCAGCTCGCTCAAGTAGAGCGTGGAATATTCTTCCTGCAGTTCCGGTGACACCCAGTTGCTCTGGGCGGCCTTCTCGCGAAGCGCCTGGACCGCCGCCAGCCGCGCGGCATGGTCAAACTTCACGGGGGTGAGGGGAAGTGACTCTTTGATCTGGATTACAAGACGGTCAATGTTGTGCTCCAGAGCTTCCTTCGTGGCGACGCGACGTTTGTTGGCATCTTCGAGTTCGCCCACCAGCCCAGTCAGACGGTCCACCTCGGACACCAGCCCGCGCTGGCGCGCCTGGATGATGGACGTCTCATTGCGCAGGTCCTCATAGACAGACTGGGCGTTGGCGTATTCCTCGTTCTTCTCCGTAATCTGCTGCTCCACCCCGGACAACTGCCCCTGCGTTTCCTGCAGTTTGGCGTTGGTCGCTTCCAACTGGCCGGTCACCTGGTTCAACTGGTCTGTCTTTGTGGTGATTTCGCTCAGCAGTTCTTTCTTTCTTTCCTCGCTAATCTCCACCTTGCCGTCGACTTTCGGCAACTTCTGCAGGTCCTGCACCTTCCGGGTGAGCGAGGCGTTGTCGGTCTCCAACTGAGCCAGCTTTGGGGCGCTGGGATTGTAATACATGGGAAGCGCGCCGCCCAGACTCTCATAGATATAGGGTGAAGCGTAAATGCCGCCCACAAGCA
The DNA here is from genome assembly GCA_903822375.1 of Candidatus Hydrogenedentota bacterium. Taxonomy (GTDB): domain Bacteria; phylum Hydrogenedentota; class Hydrogenedentia; order Hydrogenedentales; family CAITNO01; genus CAITNO01. The sequence goes on along the minus strand of CAIJOU010000770.1, from coordinate 3,082 downwards.
CGATAACGATCAGCACAACGGCGACCAGCGGGCTCACTCCGCCCTTCTTCGCCCCGGCGGCCTTGCTGCTCTTCTGGCCCGGGGACGATGAACCGCCCTGTCCCATGGAACCGCCCATGGGCGGCATGCTGAATCCGGCATCTCCACCGCCAAAACCGGTGTCGGGACCGAAGTCAGGGACCGGGGTGCCCGAACCGCCACCCACCGGCACCGCGAAACCGCCGAGTGCCCCGCCGCCGCCGAAGTCCTGTTCACCAAACACCGGCGTCTCCATTGCCTGCGTGGGCGCGGGAGTCGAGGTGGCCGGTGTGAACGAGAAACTTGAATCGGACGGCCCAAAGGCGCTGTCAAATATGGGCGTGTCAAGACTGGTGTCCGGTCCGGGACCGATGTCCGGGGTCTCCGGTGAAAAATCACTGTCCGCCGCAAGATCCTGGAAGCCCGTTCCGCGGCTGCCAAACGACGGTATGCCCGAGGCGCTGTTCTCAAATCCGGGCGGCGCCGGACGAATGTTTCCCCCGGAAGGATTGGGCGTCTCGATCGGGATCTCGCCCAGAGGCGGCAACCCGCCCATGCCCGAGGAGCGCGTTTCGAAATTGCCCAACGGCGGCAGTTCGTCGTCGGCGTTCATCCCGCCGCCCGAATCGAAATCACTCAACGGCGGAAGATTGCTCAGTCCCGCATCATCCGCCCCCTTGCCGTCTTTGCGCTTGTTCTCATCGGGGTTTTCAGCGCCAATAACGTTGTCGTCGGCCATCAGACCTACCTCCGTTGCACGGTTTTCCGCCTTGTGCCTTTACGGCTTATGGTTTTGATTTTAGCACGGTCTATACAAAGTGTCAAGAAATCTCTTCGCCGAAAAAAGCCGGTTCAAATGCCACAAACCCGCTTTGTCCACAGTTCTTAGAACGGGCCCGAATCCCTGTTCATTCGCTTCAGCCAACACGCTATTCGTTCGAATTATGCGATAAATGCCAAAATAAAATATGGGCCGATCACGAAGAAACGACCCCGATTGTCAATAATATATTGGCATAAATGCGTTGCTCTCCGGTAACAATTTGCAGACACGTGTCCGGACCGGAGGCCTCCTCGTAAAAAGTGAAACGGTCATGCGTGGTGAGCGAAATGTTGGGAAGCTGCACGCGGAACTCATCGAAAATATCCGGCTCGGGCCCTTCCGCCGGTTCCATCACGGCGGCGTCTTCCACCGGCACAGCCGTTAGCAAAACGCGCAGGACGTCCGTAACGGTGGGCATACCCGGCGCAAGATTCAGATACACCAACTGGGCGTTTTCACCAATCATGGTGCTTGCCGGATAGTTGCCATCGGTTATCAGGATTTTGGACCCGTGGCCGGCCGCCGCCAACGCCTCAAGAATGTCAGGGTGAATCAATCTTTGTCTGAGCATGAACCAAACTCCCTTGACCTGCGAAACACCTCAATACCCAATCGCAAACGTTGCCCACCCGCCTATCATAAGTGTTTGGGGGCTTGTCTTCAAACAGGACTCAAAAGCCCTCGCCCAACGGCGTTCCGGCCAGCAGTTGTTTAATCTCCGGAACTGCGGCGGGCACATTTTGCGCAAGCTTTGCAAACACTTCGGTGGCCTTGGGCCAGTCACCCATGGCCAAGAAACATCTTCCAAAGTCGATGGCCGCCTCAAGTGCCATGCCCTTCTCGGGGGCGCTCTTGAGGTTCAGCATTTTCTGATACTGCACCGCCGCGGCGGCGGGGTCGCACATTTTCTCAAGCACGTGCCCCAAGGATAACCGAAGTTCGCCCTCAGCCACGGTGGCGGGCCGGGGCGGCTGTGCCACCGAGCCTTCCTGCCCCTGAATTCGAAGAATGGCTTCATAATGGCGCCGCGCACCCGCGTAGTTCTTCAGAATATCCTCATAGGTGACCGCAAGGTTGTAGTGAACCCGGACCGAATTCGGGTTTTGCTTGAGTGTGGACACGAAGAGCCGCTCGTTGTCGTGCCAGTCCTGATTGCGTTGCGCGGTCAGCAAAACCAACACGACGCATGCCGCCCCGGCGAGAAGCAGCGGTGCCCAGCGCAAGCGGGGCCGGTCAAACGCCGCCACAAGGCCCTCGGCAACCGCCCACCAAAAGCCCGCCATGGGCACATACATCCAGTGTTCGGCCATGGGGGCGTTCAGCGGGAAGATTCCAGAAATGGGCGCCCACGCGACCAGGAACCACGCCAGTCCGGCGGTAATCCGATACTTTCGGCTGGAAAACGCGGCCAAAGCGGCCAATACCACACCCGCCAGAAGCACCCAGCCGAGCGGACCCAGCCAACCCGGGATGCCGTCCAGCGTACGCTCCATGTGCAGCCCGGCGGGCCATAACAGCAGTTGGAGATAGAGCGCAAAGGCTTGTCCGGTTTGTTGCAGTCGCTGTCCGAGGGGGGCGGCGGCGGTTGCGCCAGAATCCGCAAAGCGCAGTATGGTGGTGCGCAGAGCAATATACACGACCAGCAAAACCACCGCGCCAACGAGTGGCACCAAACGCCCCAATACCCCGCCTTTTCCCGGAATATCCTCATCCTGCCTTTGTTGCAGCCATGCCGCCACAAGCACTATCCCCAGTAGCAGGGGGTAAATCAGACTGGATTCCTTGCTCATGAGGGCGGCGGCAAAACAGACCAGGTTGCCAAACCATGCCGCCGCACGCCTTCCCCCCGTCTGCGGACTAAGCGTCAGAATCATCCCCAAGAACATGAAGGCCGCCGACATCATGTCGGCACGACCGCTGATGTAGGCAACCGCCTCGGTGTGCAGGGGATGGGACACAAAGATCATCCCAGCCATCGCAGCCACAGGAATGGACGCACCCACGCGGAGCAAGAGAAGATAAAGCAATACTGCGGCAAGCGCGTGCCAGACCATATTGGAGAAGTGAAAGACCAAAGGAGGAAGGGCGAGAGGTGGTTTTCCGGAGGCCTTGATTTCCTCGGGGGACGGCCCCCCCGTCACCGCATAATCGAGCATGAACGAGGCGGAAACCAATGGCCGATAGAAATTGCCCTGACCCCGCCCAAAGGCATGCTGGTCCTCGCGGAACAACTGAAAGAAC
>CAIJOU010000769.1 GCA_903822375.1 Candidatus Hydrogenedentota bacterium | reverse complement strand
TTCACCAACAAGGCCGCCGGCGAGATGCGCGAGCGCGTGGCCGGCCTGGTCGGTGGCGAGGCGGCCAAGGAAATCACGATTTCCACGTTCCACGCGTTCTGCCTGCACATGCTGCGACGCCAGATCACCCATCTTGGCTACCGGTCCAACTTCACCATCGCCAGCGAAAGTGACAGCCGCACGCTGATTCGGCGCGTCACCGAGGAATTGGGCGTGCAGAACGAGTCCTTCGACACGGGCACCTTTCAGGCGGCGATCAGCCTGGCCAAGAACACGGGGGAGACGCCCGAGACGGTCAAGGGGCCCTCGCGCACCGCGAACGACGAGAAGTACCGGCAATACATCACCGAGGTGTACACGCGTTACGAGTCCGCGCTGCGCGCGGCCAACAGCCTGGATTTCGACGACCTGCTCTCGCTGACACTGCGCCTCTGGCGCGATCATCCCAAAGTGCTGGGTGAGGCCCGCCGCCAGTTCAAGTACGTCATGGTCGACGAGTACCAGGACACCAACGCCATCCAGTATGAGCTGCTGCGCATGCTGGTGGGCGAGCACGGCAACCTCTTTGTCGTGGGCGACGACGACCAGGCCATCTACGGCTGGCGCGGTGCCGACGTGCGCAACATTCTCGGCTTCGAGCGCGACTTCCCCAACGCCACGGTCATCACCATGGACCAGAACTACCGGTCCACCAGCACCATCCTCGACGCGGCCAACCATGTCATCAAGAACAACGCGAGCCGCCGCGACAAGAAACTCTGGTCCGACCTCGGTACGGGGCGCCCCATCGACCGGTTCATCGTTTCCGACGAGGACGCGGAAGCGAAGGAGGCGCTGACCTGGCTGCAGTACATCCGCACCCGGACCAAGGCGGCCTGGTCCGATTTTGCCGTGCTCTACCGGTCCAACCTGCAGTCGCGCGTGTTCGAAGTCGTCTTTCGCCAGGGTGGCGTGCCGTACACCGTTTTCGGCGGTCAGGATTTCTTCGAGCGGGCTGAGGTGAAGGACATCATCTCCTATCTCAAAGTCATCGCCAATCCCCGGGACGAGGCGGCCTTTCTGCGCGTGGTGAACGTGCCCCGGCGCGGCGTCGGAGACACCACGCTGCATCAGGCGCACGACATCTGCCGCACCGAGGGCAAGACCCTCGGAATGGCGCTGGCCGCGATGATCGAGCGCGGCATGGTTGCCCCCAAGATCGAGTCCGGCATGCGCCTTTTCCTCAACGTGGTGCAGCGCTACCGGCAGCGCTTTCGCGAGCGCGACGGCGATCTTTCCACCATCGTGCGTGGCCTGGTGGCCGACATCGACTACCTGGGCGAGCTCCAGCGGACCAGCCGCACGGCCGAGCAGTACGAGTCGCGCGCCCAGTGCGTCGAGACCGTCTGCCAGGCCATTCAGCGCTACGAGGAGGACGCCCAATATCCGACGCTGGCCGGGTTCCTCGACGCGAGCCACCTGAACGGCGACGCCTCGTTCGGCTCGCGGGATGAAAACCGGGACACGGTGTCGCTCATGACCATCCACAGCGCCAAGGGCCTGGAGTTTCCCTTCGTGTTTATCGTGGGTCTGGAAGACGGCAATCTGCCCCACGAGCGCGCCATGCTGGAGGGCAGCCTGGATGAGGAGCGCCGCCTGTTTTACGTGGCGCTAACGCGCGGCAGAAAGCACGTTACCCTGTTTGAGGCCCTCTCCCGCGTGCGCCACGGCCGTGAAAAGATGTGCAAGACCAGCCGTTTTCTGGAGGAAATCCCCGAAGCGCTCCTGGTGAAGCAGATCCGTGCCACCCGCGAAATGGTCGGGGAGAAAGTCGCGCCACCCGAACCCAAGCCCAAGAAGAAACCCAAGCCGCGGGGACCGAAAAAGGGTATTTGACCAAAGTCACGTTAGGGAGGGTTGACGCCAAGCCGCAAGCGCGCGGAGACGGGGAATGGCCATCTACCGTCAACGTGTCCCGATTCCTGGGTTCCGTTTTTCCAGACACTACCGCTACTCCGCGTAACCGTGCGCTTCCGGGGTCATCGCCTCGCCCGTGGGCGGTGCAATTTTGTCCTTGTTCTCCGCTTCTCCCTTGAGTGACTTCGCCTTCTTGGACTTCTTCTCCTTGGGCTCTTTCGGAGCCTTTGCCTTGACCTCCTTCTTGGCTTTGGTCTTGGCCTCTTCCTTCACGACCTTCCCCTTCTTTTCCTTGTTCTCTTTCTTGGCCTTTTCCTTTTTCTTTTTCACGGCCACACCGGCCGCGGTCAGGATTTCCGCCGCATCGTCCGGAGTGGCCTCCATGAAGCACACGCCTTCGGGCCAGGCGGCGACCACGGGGCCTTTTCCGCAGTGGCCAAGACATCCGGCTTTCAGCACCATCACATTGGCGTCCGCGTCCTTGGCGGCCGCTTGCAGGGCCTTGCGCAACTTGCCTGCCCCGCCCTTCTTGCAGGATTTGCCCCCGCAGACCACTACACAACCCAATTCCGAAAGCGGTTTCTCTTTCATGAGACTTTCCCTCTGGTTTCGCGGTTTTCCGCGCCAATTCAGGTTAACCCCGACAAGGTCCAGTATATTCTTGTCCGGCCGTGCGAAGAAAATGTGGGACAGGCGCCCCGCCTGTCGTTCCCGCCTGGGGACTGTGGACCTGTTGAAAAACCCCAACGTTCTCATACCGCCATCATTTTCGCATGGAATATGAAGACATAGCCGTTTCTTGTCATGCACGAAGGCCAAAGCAGCTTCCATGTGGTTTCGCTCAAGGCTTTTGC
>CAIJOU010000768.1 GCA_903822375.1 Candidatus Hydrogenedentota bacterium | reverse complement strand
GGGTGACCAACGGCGAGCCCGTCACCTACGTGAAGAAAGAAGTCGCCTTCAAGATGATCAACGGCTACACCACGGCATTTTTCGGCAAGTACCTCAGGGGACAGAACGGCTACGACGCCTATCTCGCCGAGAACCACAATCCGGACGAACTGATCACGAAGGCCGCGCCGTAAAGAAATTCAATCTGGAAAGCAGGAAATCGGGAAATCTGTTCTCTATCTGAGTTTTCTTTTGAAAATGCCGTTCATTTCTGAGTTCCCGCTTTCCAGATTCATTTCGCGCTCTTCAGCCTTAGCGCCAGTTCCGCAACGCGCTTGCCCAGGGCCTCCCCCTTCTTGAGATAGTGCTCCGCAACAAGCCCTTCCTGTTTCTTTGCGTTCGCGCCGTCGGACGGGTCCTCGTCCATGGCCGATGCGCCGAAGGGCTGGCTCCCGCCGGGCCCGCCCACCACGATCATCTGGCACACCAGCATCGACTGTAGAATATTCGTCTGCACCACTTCCTCTCCGGCGGACAGGCCGCTGCCGGTGGCGAATGCCGCGCCCAGTTTGTCGTGCAGCCGCGCGTCTTTAATCGGCCAACTGTTGATGAACTCCTGCATCTTCGGCGCCACGTTGGCCTTGTACACCGGACTGCCCACGATTACCGCGTCTGCGGCGAGCACATCCTCGGGCTTTGCGTTTGCGATATCGAGGAGCGTCACGGCCGCGCCGTCCACGGCGCCCGCACCCTTGGCCACGGCCTCAGCCATCGCCTTGGTGTGCCCCTTGTCGCTGTAGTACACGACCAGCACCCCGGCCTTCTTCGGCTCCGCGTTCTGCGCGGTGGCAAGAATCGGCAACAGGGCAAACAGACAAAGCAGGCAAACGATGCGTCGCATGGGGAATCTCCGATGGTAAGGTGTGGTGTTCTCGAACTAGTTGTTTGTGTTGTGCATGAGTTCATAGCGGCACAGCGCCTCCAGCGCCATCGCCGTGGTGAATGACTTGGAAACCCAGTTGAGGCTTCTTCCGGTATCGGTGCGCGCCACGAAGAACGTGCCCTCGTCCCAGTTGCCCCAGAAAGGGTTCTGCTCGGCGATCAGGTAGGCAATGCCTCCTTCAATGAGGTCGGCGCCCTTTCCGGTCTGCATCAGCGTGAGCAGGCACAGCGCGGTATCGAGATGCGGCGCGCCGCGATCCCAATGGACTTGGTTTCCGGGCAGCATCTGCGCCTCCTGAATAACCTGGTCGGCCAGGATATAAGCGGCGGGCTGCAACTGGGGTACGGGACCTTCGTGAAAGGCCCGGGACACGACGAAATGGAAAACGTAGCCGTGCTGCGTGTAGGGCGACACCTCATCCTGCCGGGTTTCGTAGAGGTCCTCCTGCACGACGCGGTTGATGAGGGCGACGGCTTCGTCCGTACCGGGCGTGTCGGGACGCCCATAGCGCGCCAGCGTCAGTAGCACGTTGGCATTCACGGCCACATCGACATCGTTGGGAAGCGACCTGCCGCCCTCGTCGCAGTTGAACCAGGTCAGGTAGGCACCGCTGGCCGGGGAAAGCCAGTCGGGGTTGATCCGGCGCGGCACCTGGCCCAGGTCGCGCCAGTCGGTGAAGAAGCGTTCAAAGGGGCGGCGCGTACCCGGCCCTCCGTCCACCTGCGCGTCATTCAACAGCACCAGATAGGCGGCCGCGGTGTCGTCGCAGTCGGTGGGCGTGCCCAGGCAGGTTGGATAGAATCCGATGTTGAGGGGGACGTAGTGGCCGTACAACAGCGGCCCGCCAATCAGGTCCAGCGCCAATTGCGCCAGCAGCGAATCCCCGCCCCGCGTGCGCATGTCATGCGGCCAGAACCCGTAGGTGCCCGCATCGGGGGCGTCCAGCGGGGCTTCAAAGCGCTTGATAAAGGCCACGGCCTTCTGGCGCATGTCCCGTGCGGCCGTGATGTCCTCCGCTGTCAATTCCAGCGCCTGCGAATTGGCCTCGGTCACGAAAGTCAGCGCGTGGTGTATGAATGCGGGCATGAAGGGGCTCACGTCGCGCACGCTCAGCTGCGGCAGCGCACCGGGAAAGAAGTACTGCGGCCAGTCACCGGCATAGTCGCGGTGGCCCAGACCCTGCGCGTCCTGCTGGACCTGCGTGCGCTGCAGGAAATGCAGTGCCTTGGCGATGGGCGGCTCGGTTGCCGAACAGCCGGACAGCACGCTGCACAGGGGCAGTGCAGCGCATGCAGTCCACGAGAGCAGGCGGCGCGGGAGCATGTTCGGCACCTCCTTGTCCTGTGCTTGGGTTTCTTCTTCTAGCGCCCGGCCCTTGCGGCTCCGGCAAGCAGTGCATTGATCGCGGCCTTGAGCGCATCCTCGGAATCGGGCATGACGCTGGTTGCGGTGGGCTCGTAGCCGCCCTCGGCGTAGGCGCTGCGCAGGCAGATGTAGCCCATGGCGCAGTCACCGTAGGCGGCCACCGCCACGAAACGGTCCGCGGCGGTCTGCTGCGCGTAGAGCTGAAACGCGATCATCGCCTCGCCGGGGAGGTTGAGCACGCTGACGTCACCCAGATGCAGGGCGCTGAGCGTGATGGGCTGCGCGGCGTGCTGCCGCCAGGCAAGGCCCATGGCCCCGCCATTGCGCACGCTGTCCGCGGCTTTGTCGTTGGCCATTGCGGCGCGACAGTCTTCCTCGGTGAAGCCCTTGTCCTCGCGCGCCTTCAACAGCAGCGGCACGGTGGTCCAGCCGATGTCCCCGGCCTTCTCATACTGCGTGGCGGCAACGGACGCTTCCATTCCCTTGAGCAGCCGCTCGCAAAGCCCCTGCCGCGACTCCGGTGTGCCGGGGTTGTATTTGCCCGCCGTGATGTCGCCCGAGCAGCCGGTGAAATACACCTGGAACACTCCCTCGCGTTCTTGGAGCGCCTCGCGGGCCATGCCGACGAAGTCGTAGCTGGCGCGTGGATCGCCGTAGAAACTCTGGGGGTGGGTGGCATAGTAGTGCAGCCGCGCAATGGGTTTTCCGTCCTGCGCAAAAGTGATTGTCTTCACGAAGGGATCAATGAGGCCTTCGGGCGCCTCGGTCAGTTTCGGGTCCTTGCAGGAACTGTAGCGCACGCCAATGCTGCCATCCTCAAGATGCACGCGCCGGTTTGACGCCACCCGCTCTACCTTGCCCTGACCGGTGCCCACCTGATTGAACGGGGTGAGCGTTGCAACGGCCTTCGCGGCGGCGGCCCACAGGCGTTCGGCGGGCCCGGTAATGCTCGATGTCGCGGGGAACGGCGGCGGGCTCGGCAACTGCTCCAGGAAACGGCTCGCGTCGGTGTCGGCCATCGGGGCGGTGTGCTGGTGCACGGTCTGCACGGCCACGTTGGCGATGTCCGTGCCCACGGCATCGGCAAGCTTCTGCTGGAACAGCGTGTGCGTGGAATTGCAGAGTTCGCAATAGTCCACGGCGCAGAGCACAAAGCGGCGGCCGCCCTGTTCCAGAATGATCCCCTTGGCGAGCAGCGGCGTTTCCACCTTGGCGAGGCCCTTGTAACTGGAGTAAATCGGCGTGCCCAGCGGCGGCGTCACATCGCACGTAAACACGGCAATCCGTTTTGCCGGGGAGGCTTTGCCCCCCAGGGTCTGGCATCCGCCCATCGCCGCACCCAGTGCCAGTCCCGCTCCACTCATCAGAAAAGAACGCCGAGACACATCCCTGTTTTGCATGTTCCGTTCCTCTATTCTGGGTTTGTGAGCCGCACCGCCGCGGCGTCAACACCTTCCAGCAATGATACAGGTTTCTTCGCGGCCTTCAAAGCACTGTCCATAAGTGTTATTCCCGCCGTCTGCGGGCCTGCCAATTCAAGCAGGGTGTTCGTGCCTTCCTTTGCCACAATGCCGCGCAGCAGCGCATTGCGCACACCGTTGAAGCGCAGTGCCGCCGCGCCGTTCCCCGCGGGCTGGGCGTGCAGCCCGTCCACCGACAGATCGTGCACGTCATCGAAGAACAGGGCATGGCCCGCATCCCCCGGCTCGGAATCAGAGGGCGGCGTGTCATCCTCGGACCATTTGATGTTCTTGTACACATCCGTGGTCAACCGCCAGAAGTTGGGCGCATACGATGTGTTGATGTTCGACAGCATGATTCCTTCAACGTGCCGACAATAGAGTGCATAGGCGGGCAAGGGACCAAACATCAGCGCTTCGGGATAGCGGTCCTCCTTTTCCGGCATGGGCGCATCGGAGGGATGCATTGGATTGCCGCCGCGGCAATCCAGGCGAATGTTCGACAGCGTGACGTTCTCCACGAGATGGCCGGGAATGCCGGTGACGCTGCACGCCAACGAGGCGCGCACGGCGACTATGTTGTCGATGATCACGTTGCGCAAAGAACCCGGCACCGTCGTGGCCTGGTCGCGGCCGCGATTGCCCAGCCGGAGGAAGATCGGCGCGCGCACGTCGGTCATGCTGATGTTTGACACCGTCACGCCGTCAATGTTTGCGCCGTCCACCGACTCCAGCGCAATGCCCGATATGGCCGGCGACTTGCCCTTCTTTCCCGTGATGACGCAGTTGCTCACGGCGATGCGCTTGAAGTCGCCGCCCGATTCCGTGCCCAGTTTGAACCCGTTGCAGCGCGTGGACAGGAAGCAGTTGGTCACGGTGATGTTCTCGCAGGAACGGTGTTCGCCCAGCGAGAAACTCGTCTTGGGCACAATCGCATCGTCCACCGCCTCGATGTGGCAGTTGGAGATGCGCACGTTCCGGCACGAATCGGGGTCGATGCCGTCGGCGAATGCGTTGAGGATTGTCACCCCGTCGATGTTCACATGGTCCGTGCCCAGCAGGCTAATTGCATAATTCGGCGCGTTGATGATGTAAACGCCGGAGATATCCACATGCCTGCAGCGTTTGAGCGCGATGGGTTTTGGTCCGTGGCGTTTGTCGAAACCGCCGTCAATGGTCCCCTCACCGGTAATCGCGATGCGCTCGACACCTTCCCCCCAGATCAGTGACTGGTGGAAATAGGTGGTCTCCACATCCGCGTCATTCTTGAAGTTCAGCGTTTCGGGCGGGTCATAATCTTCCTGGAGGGTGCTGCCCAGAATCGTCGCGCCGTTGTCGAGGTGCAGCGTGATGTTGTTCTTCAGGTGCAGACTGCCGCACAGGTACTTGCCGGGAGAAAGAAGCACCGTGCCGCCTCCGGCCGTCGCGCAGGCGTCTATGGCCCGCTGCACCGCGGCGGTGTCCTTGGCCAGACCGTCTCCGGCGGCGCCGTGGTCGCGCACGGAAACACGCCCGTCCGATGCGGCCAATGCGGGAGAGGCCGCAGAGGTGACGGTGACAATCATTGCCAACAGGATGATGGAGATCCGTCGGTCGGTGTGCAGTTCAAGCATAACCTGGTCCCACGAGTTTCGTTTCGTATCGTTCAGCCTATTGTGCCCAGTGCGCAAGACAGGCGCGAGGTTTGGAGTGCGGTGGCATCGACACCGCGCTCCAAGAATGGGCCGCCTGTGCACGAAGACAACGTTACTCCGCCCTCGGGTAGTGCTTTTCCACGTAGTCTTCGAGCATTGCCAGAAACTGCGTGGAGATCTCCGCCGGGGTTCCGGCGAGGCTGGCGATTTTTTCGCCGTCGGCGTAGACGGGGCAGTGGGGAGCTTCGCCGTTGCCGGGCAGGCTGATGCCGATGTTGGCATTGCGCGACTCGCCGGGGCCGTTGACGATGCAGCCCATGACGGCGATGTGCAGGTGCTCCACTCCCGGAAAGGTCTCGGCCCATTCGGGCATGCGGCGGCGCACGTAGGCCTGCACTTCGAGCGTCAACTGCTGGAACATGCTGCTGCTGGTGCGGCCGCAGCCGGGACAGGCGGTGATGCTGGGCGCAAACTGGCGCAGATCGAGCGACTGGAGCAGTTCCTGCGCGGCGCAGACCTCCTCGCAGCGGTCCCCGCCGGGGGTGGGCGTGAGCGAGACGCGGATGGTGTCGCCGATGCCCTCCTGCAACAGGATGGCGAGCGCGGCGGTGGAGGCGACGATGCCCTTGGAGCCCATCCCGGCCTCGGTGAGTCCCAGGTGCAGGGCCTGGTCGGTGCGGCCGGCGAGCATCCGGTAAACGGTGATCAGGTCCTGCACCCCGCTCATCTTGCAGGACAGGACGATGTGG
>CAIJOU010000767.1 GCA_903822375.1 Candidatus Hydrogenedentota bacterium | reverse complement strand
GGCTTGGAGGGTGGCCGAGGGCGCGCGCATCCGCAAACCCGGATACAGGAGCAGCCATGAATGATTGGTACAAGGGCGCGGCACAGGCGCTGATCAAGAACCTCTGGTTGATCATCATCGTCACGGTCTTGGCCGGGGTCCTTGCGCTGGGCAAGGAACTGCTGTTCCCGGTCCCGTACACGGCGGACACGATGCTGTTGGTGACGGGCGTTGAACGGGGCAGCGCGGAGGAAGGTTCGAGCACCACGAAGATGATGCCGCCGCCGCTCAACCCCAAGGCGTATGAGATGATGCTGGAAAGCTCATCCGTGCTGGGCAGAGTGCTCGACCGGTTGAAGAAGGAGGGCGCCTACGGGAAAGACACCCCTCCGGAACTCCTCATCTTCCGCGGAAACCTTTCGGTTACGGTCGACATAGTGGACGAGACCAGCCGCCCCGTGAGTTATTCGCCGCTCCTCCGGATGACCGCCCGGGCCGAAACGGCGGAGCTGGCCAAGAAGATAGTGGACGTTTGGGCGGAGGTGGCGACGACGCAGGCGCAGCAGGCTGCCGCAATGCGCGTGGGCCCGTCCGCGTCCATGCTGGTGGGCGCAAAGAAGAAATACGAGTCCGAACTGCAAACGGCGTGGGAGGAAATGCGCAAGGAGACCGGCACGTGGAATCTGGACGTGTTGAAGGCGGACCTCGACGCAAACGAGGTGCGGATGAACACGCTCATGGACAATCGGGCAAACGTCGACCGCGAGCATGAAGCCGCCAAGAGGAAACTGGAGGTTTTGAACGGCGACTTTTCGAAGCTGCTGAAGGACTCGCAGAACAAGTATTCCGGCGAATCGGTTGAATTGCGCGAGAAGATGAAAGCGGAAATGTCCCTGGCAAACGTGGAGATGCTCTCCACGGAAATGGAACAACGGCTCGAAATGCAGGTGAAACTGGCCGACGATCAGGGAAGAATCGAACGCCAGCTCAAGGGGGACGAGGAAAGCCTGGTCACCATCCGCAAATCGCTTGAAACGGAAAAGCCGATGCTCGAACTGGGCCAGGCCCCCAGCACAGACGCGTACTGGATCGTCGGCGGAGCGAACACCAAATCCCTTGCCGACCTGAAGGAAAAGGTGATGGTGACGCAGGAAATGAACCCCACCTACCTGGAACTCAAGAAGAACGAGAACGCGAGGCTGTCCGACATCAGCCAAAAGAAGGCGGAACTTGAGTCGATCCGTGCGCAGGCCGACGCGCTGAACGAGCAACTGGTGTCACTGAAAGCCCAATACGGCCAGCACAAGATGACCCAGGGCGGAATCGCCAACGACCTCAACGTGTCGGAAAAGACCTACGGCCTGCTCGGCAGCGAGGAGGAGATGTCCGTGTTTGCGGTAACCCGCACGACGATGCTGGAGGTGGAGTCCTCGGAGGCGGAACTGACGGCCATTGACCGGCAGATGGAGACCTTGAAGAAGGAACAGGACGAACTGAAGCAGCAAATCGCCGAGCACACCATGGCTCAAATGCGTCTCAAGTCGCGCACGGAGATAGCGAAAAAGATTTTCGACGACGTGGCTTCGGAGGAGTCGCTCATGTCGGCGGCCAACGCGATTGCGAAGGGTGAACCGGGCATGGACAAGCCGGTCGGCCTGAACCGCATCACCACCGAAACCTACGCCACCGAGGACAAGGGCCTGGTGGGCCGAAAGGGGCGGGTGCTGCTCACGACGATGCTGGCCTTCCTGCTCACCTGCGGCCTCGCCTATGTCAAGGATGACGGCATGCCGCGGCTGCACAAGTGGCTGGTAAACCTGAACTAGCCGGTGCGGGACGAAAGGATTCTTCATGCTGAGAGTGGGACTGATCGGCTACGGCTACTGGGGGCCGAACCTCGCACGAAACATCAACGCCCACGAGGACTGCGAACTGGTGCGCGTGGCGGACATGCTGGAAAACCGCCGCAGGCTGGCGCGCAAGACCTTTCCGGCCGTGGACGTGGTCGGCGAAGCGGAACGGGTGACGCACGCGGACGACGTCGACATGGTGGTTGTGGCAACGCCGGTGTTCACGCATTTCGCGCTTGCGCGCGAGGCGCTGCTGCACGGCAAGCACGTCTGGGTGGAAAAGCCGATGACCTCGAATTCCGCCCAGGCTCAGGAACTGGTCAACCTGGCCGAGAGCCGCGGCCTGCAGCTTGTGGTGGACCACACCTTCCTGTTCACCGGGGCGGTGCGCAAGATGAAGGAACTCGTCGACAGCGGCGAGTTGGGCGACATCTACTACTACGATTCGGTGCGAATCAACCTGGGCCTGTTCCAGCACGACATCAACGTGATCTGGGACCTGGCGCCGCACGATTTTTCGGTCATGGACCATCTGCTCGGCCCGACGGCGCGGGCGATTTCGGCGCACGGCGCGGGCCATTTCGGCACGGGGCTGGAGGACGTGGCCTACCTGACCGTCTACTATGACAACAACGTGATGGCGCACCTGCACCTGAACTGGCTGTCGCCGGTGAAGATACGGCGCACGATCATCGGCGGTTCGCGCAAGATGCTGCTCTGGGACGATCTGAACATGGAGGAGCGCATCAAGATCTACGACAAGGGCATGGAGGTGACGACGAAGGAGGGGCTGTACCAGGTGCTTGCCACGCCCCGCCACGGGGCGGCGTACGCCCCCGTCGTGCCGGGAACCGAGGCCCTGCATGCGGAACTGGACTACTTTGTGCGCTGTCTGGAATCGGGCGAGCGCCCCTTCAACGACGGCGCCGCGGGCGCGCGCATGGTGCGCCTGCTGGAGGCGACGGACGCGTCGCTGCGCAGCCAGGGACGGGTCGTCGAACTGGCCTGACCGCGCGCGGCGCGGCAAGGAGTTTTATGGACAGCTACAACCGCATCGCACCCGACGTGGTGCTGGGCGAGGGCGTGCGCCTGGCGTGTTTCATCAACGCCTACGGCTGCCGCATCGGCGACCGCACCAAGGTGGGTGCCTTCGTTGAGATCCAAAAGGGCGTGCTGATCGGCGCGGACTGCAAGATTTCGAGCCACAGTTTCCTCTGCGAGGGGGTGACGGTCGAGGACGGCGTCTTCGTGGGCCACAACGTGACGTTCACCAACGACCGCTTTCCCCGCGCCGTCAACGCGGACGGTTCGCTCCAGACCGAGGCCGACTGGAAGGTGGTGCCGACGGTGGTGCGCCGCCGCGCGTCCATTGGATCATCGGTCACGGTGATCTGCGGCGTTGAGATTGGCGAGGGCGCGATGGTGGGCGCGGGGAGCGTGGTGACCAAATCGGTTCCCGCGGGCGAACTGTGGGTGGGCAGTCCCGCCCGGTTCATCCGCAAACTCAAGCCGGGTGAGTGACATGGCCATTCTGGGTGTGATCAAGAACCTGATGAAACCGTATGTTTACCGCGCGCGCCTGCGCGCGGAAGGCGCGCGGCTGGCCGCGGCCGAGGATATGCAGGCGCGGGCCGTCGGCGACGCGTTCCTGAAGGCGGGATGCAGCGCTTTTGACGCGTCCGAACAGGCGCTTATGGAATCCGTCGAGGCGCAGCGCCTCAAGGTGAACGCCCGCACGGATGCCTTTGACCAGCCCGACTACGGCGCGGGTGCGGGCGCGGCGGGCGGCGAGGGCCGGACGGTGCGGCGTGTGGTGGGCGAATTCGCCCAGGCCGCGAGTTCGCCGCAGGTGTGGGCGTCGATGCATTTTGCATTGGTGCGCGCCGTGCAGCCGGCGCGGTGTCTTGAACTCGGCACCTGCGTGGGCATCGCCAGCGCGTATATGGCCTCCGCGCTGCGGCTTAACGGCACGGGTGGACGGGTAATCACGCTGGAGGGCGCACCGGGCGCGGCGGCCGTGGCAGAGTCGAACTTCCGGGACCTTGGTCTGGAAAACATCACCGTGGTCGTGGGCCCGTTCCAGAAAACGCTCGAAACCGTGGTGGCCGAAGATCCGGGCTTCGGCTTCGTGTTTATCGACGGGCATCATGACGAACAGGCCACCTGGAACTACTTCAACCAGATTGAGCCGGCGTTGGTGGACGGCGCCGTGGTTGTCTTCGATGACATCGCCTGGTCCGAGGGGATGGGCCGCGTATGGCGGCGGCTTGCCGCCGACCCGCGCATGGCCCAGGCCTGCGACCTGCGCCATCTGGGCGTGTGCATCTACCACCGTCCCGGCGGGGCCGCCGACTGATGGGGCGCGGCGCGCGCCCCAGGCGGGCGCTCCTGCTCGTCGAGAATCTGTCGGTTCCCTTTGACCGGCGCGTGTGGCGCGAGGCGGTCAGTCTCCGTGAGGCGGGCTGGCGGGTGACGGTGATCTCGCCGCGCGGCCATGATCGCGACACGGCACGCCGCGAGACCATCGACGGGATCGAGGTGCGCCGTTTTCGCCTGATTGAGGCGGAGGGCGCGTTCACCGCCTACGTTGTGGAGTACGGATTCGCCGTGTTTTCCATGTTCTGGCTGGCGCTGCGCGTGTGGCTGCGCCGGGGTTTCGACGTCATCCAGATCTGCAACCCGCCGGACCTGCTCATTTTCGCCGCGCTGCCGTTCAAACTTGTCGGCGTGCGCGTGGTTTTCGACCACCATGACCTGTCCCCCGAACTCTACATTTCCAAGAATCCGGACAGGAAACCGGGCCGGGTGCACCGGGCGCTGCTGTACTTTGAGCGGCTCACGTTCCGGCACGCCAATGTCGTGATGTCCACCAACGACTCCTACCGCAAGATTGCCCTGCAGCGGGGCGGGAAGAGGCCCGAGGACGTGTTTGTCGTGCGCAACGGCCCCGAGCTGTCCCGGTTGCGCGGCGCGGCGCCCAACCCCGGACTCAAGAAGGGCGCCGACCACCTGATTGTATACGTGGGCATGATGGGCAAACAGGACGGCCTGGACTACCTGCTGCGCGCGCTGATGACGCTGCGGCGGGACCTGGGCCGGCGTGATTTTCACGCGCTGCTCATCGGCGACGGCCCCGAAGTGCCCATGCTCAAGGCGTACACCCGCGTCGCGGGCATTGAAGAGCAGGTTACCTTCACCGGGCTGGTTGCCCAGGACAGGGTATTCGAGGGTATCGCCACCGCCTCGGTGTGCGTCTGCCCCGACCCGGCCATCGGGCTCAATGACAAGTCGACGCTGGTCAAGGTGCTCGAATATATGGGATTGGGCAAGCCCGTGGTCGCCTTCGACCTGACCGAAACCCGTGCCAGCGCGGCCGGGGCCGCGCTCTACGTGACACCCAACAACGAGCATGAGTTCGCAGAGAAGATAGCCTGGCTGCTCGATCGTCCGGAAGAACGCGGGCGCATGGGCCGGGAAGGCAGGGAACGCATCCTGAACGGCCTCGCCTGGGACCACCAGAAGGAACAGCTTCTTGCCGCGTATAACCGGGCACTGGGACTGTAATCCGGCCGCAGGGAAGCGGCGCACTCCGCCTCGCTGCGCGTGCCGAAAGGCGGCCTGAGAAAATTCCCAAATCGGGAATTTGACCCTCCAAAGGGTGGCAAATGGGAGTCAGGTCGAAGAAATCGAGAATTTATTACTGGAAATGAGCGGGGTAAAAGTGGTATACCAATGGTCGTGCATTCCGCACGACGTATCTTCTTTTCTTCCATGGGCCGCCATGCTCGTGTTTTCTACGGGATGGCAACAAAGGGAACTTCCTCGTCGAGGCTCCTCAACGCAGGTTAGGGACTTATGCTCGAAGCACTGCTTTACCCCGAAGCGATAGCCGTCATCGGTGCGTCAAAAAGCCCCGGCAAGGTCGGCTTCGCAGTCCTGGACAACCTTATCAAGGCTGGTTATCAGGGCAAAATCATCCCCGTAAACCCCACCACAGACGAGATTCTCGGCTTGCCGTGCTACAAAGACGTGCGCGAGGCGGGTGTCAGGATCGACCACAGCATCATCGTGGTGCCGGGCAAGGCCGTAATGGCCGCGCTTGAGGCATCGGTCGCTGCCGGCGCCAAGGCGGTGACGGTGATCACGGCCGGCTTCAAGGAGGTCGGCCATGACGGCGCCGTGTTGGAGCGCCAGCTCGCCGACTTCTGCCGCAGCCACGGCGTGCGCATGCTCGGGCCGAACTGCCTGGGGCTGATCAACACCGAAAACCACATGAACGCGTCCTTCGCGGTGCAGATGCCCAAGCCGGGCAGCATTTCGGTGATGTCGCAGTCGGGCGCGCTGTGCACGGCCATCCTGGACTGGTCCGAGGGCCGCGGCGTGGGCCTGGCCAAGCTCCTGAGCATCGGCAACAAGGCCGATCTCTGCGAGACCGACCTGCTGGAATGCCTCTCCGAGGACCCGCAAACCCGCGTGGTCGCCGCCTATCTCGAAAGCATTGCGGAGGGCCCCGAGTTCATCCGCATCGCCGAGGCCGCCTCGGCCAAGAAGCCGGTGGTCATCCTCAAGGCGGGCACCACGGCCGCCGGCGGCAAGGCCGCCTCGTCGCACACGGGCAGCCTTGCGGGCGCCGACATTGCCTACGGCGCCGCGTTCAAGCGCGCCGGCATCGTGCGCGCCGACGATTTCGAATCGCTTTTTGACTATGCCACGGCTTTTGCCACGCAGCCGCTGCCCAAGGGCAACCGCGTTTGCGTGATTACGAACGCGGGCGGCCCCGGCATCATGGCGGCCGACGCGGTGGAAAACCTGGGCATGCGGCTGGAGCCGCTGACCCCCGCGGTGGCGGACAGCATTCGGTCACAGCTGGCCCCGGCGGCAAGCGTGCTTAATCCGGTCGACGTGCTCGGCGACGCCCCGCCCGAAAAATACGCAATGGCGCTGCGCGAGGTGCTTGAGGACGACAAGGTGGACGCGGTGGTGGTTATTCTGACCCCGCAGGCCATGTCGGACCCGCCCGCCACGGCAGAGGCGATTATCGCCGCAACGCGCAACAACCCGGTCAAGCCGGTGCTGGTGTGCTTCATGGGCGGCTCGATTGTCATGACTGCGCGCCGCAAGCTCGTCGATGCGGGCGTTCCTGATTACACTTCGCCGGAGCGCGCCGTGGCGGCGCTCAAGGCCATGGTCGACTATGCGGCCTGGCGCAACCGTCCGCCGCGCATCGTGACCCGTTTCCCGGTGAACCGCCACCGTGTCGAGCGCGTGCTCGCGCGGCAGGCGCGGTCGGGCCGCAAGGAAATGGGCGAGGTGGAGGCGAAGGAAATCCTGCGCGCCTACGACTTCAGCGTGCTTCCGGGCGGGCTTGCCCGCACGGCGGACGAGGCCGTTGCCATGGCCGAGCGCTCAGGCTATCCCGTGGCCATGAAGATTGTGTCGCCGGACATCCTGCACAAGTCCGACATGGGCGGCGTGAAGCTGAACCTGTCCAAGGCGTCCGAAGTTCAGGACGCGTTCGACCTGATGATGCTGCGCATCGGCCGTGCCGCGCCCCATGCGGACCTGCGCGGCGTGTATGTCGAGAAGATGTGCAAGCCCGGCCGCGAAGTTATCCTGGGCATGCACCGCGACCCGCAGTTCGGACCCATGCTCATGTTCGGCCTCGGCGGCATCTTCGTCGAGGTGATGAAGGACGTGAGCTTCTACCTCGCCCCGCTCACCGAGGGTGAGGCCATGCAGATGCTCAAGAACACCCGCTCCTACGCGCTGCTGCGCGGCGCGCGCGGCCAGGCAGGCGTCGATCTGGACGCCATCGCCGGCGCGCTGCAGCGCATCAGCCAGCTTGTGACAGACTTCCCGCAAATCGAGGAAATGGACATCAATCCCTTCATCGTGGGCGAGGTTGGAACCCGTCCCGTGGTTGCCGATGCCCGCATGATCCTCTCCGAGACGGAGTGACCCCATGAACACTGAAAAAAAGCCCTCCTATAACGTCAACTGGCAGCAGGAATACAGCGAGAACATCGTGGGCGCGGCCGAGGCCGTGAAGCAGATCCAGCCGGGGATGCATGTCTTCCTCGGCACGGGCTGCGCCACGCCGGTGGAGCTGGTCAAGGCGCTTGTCGCCCGCGCGGGCGAGTTGACCGACATCGAGATCGTGCAGCTGCTGACCCGCGGCGACGCGCCCTACGCGACCCGGGAACTGGCGAACTGCTTCCCCGTGAACAGCTTCTTCATCTCGGCGAACGTGCGCGACATCATCCAGCAGGGCATGGGCGACTACACGCCCATCTTCCTGTCCGACATCCCGAACCTGTTCCGCTCGGGCCGCATGCCGCTCGACGTGGCCATGATCCAGGTGACGCCGCCGGACGAGAACGGCCTGTGCAGCCTCGGTGTGTCGGTCGACATCACCAAGAGCGCCGCGCAGAACGCCCGCCTGGTCATTGCCCAGGTCAATCCGCGCATGCCGCGCACGCTGGGCGACTCCATGATCCACGTCTACGACATCGACTTTCTGGTGCCGGTGGACGTGCCCATCATCGAGAACCCGGCGCCCGACGAGCGTCCCGGCACCGAGTCCATCGGCGAGCATCTCGCCAGCCTTATCGAGGACGGCTCGACCATCCAGCTCGGCATCGGCCGCGTTCCGCAGGCCGTGGCCAAGTTCCTGAAGGACAAGAAGGACCTCGGCATGCACACCGAGCTGCTGACCGACTCGGTCATCGACCTCATTGAGTCGGGCGTCATCAACGGCTCGAAGAAGTCGGTGGACCGCGGCAAGGTCGTTGCCAGCTTTGCCATGGGGTCGCAGCGGCTCTATGACTATATCGACAACAACCCCGTGTTTTCGTTCAACCCGACCGAATACGTGAACGATTCGGCGATCATCAGCCGCCAGAACAAGATGGTCGCGATCAACGTCGGGCTTGAAGTCGACCTGACCGGCCAGGTGTGCGCCGACTCCATCGGCCACCAGTTCTATTCGGGCATCGGCGGCCAGGTGGACTTCAACCGCGGCGCGGCCCGCTCCGACGGCGGCAAGGCGATCATCGCGCTGTACTCGACCACCGGCGGCGGCAAGTCGCGCATCGTGTCCACCCTGGCGACGGGTGCGGGCGTGGTCACCACGCGCGGCGCCGTCCACTGGGTCGTCACCGAGCACGGCGTGGCCTATCTGCACGGCAAGAGCATTCAGGAGCGCGCGCTGGCGCTGATCAGCATCGCGCACCCGGATTACCGCGAGCAGCTGCTCAAAGACGCCATCGAGATGAAGTACGTCCGCGCCGAGATGTCGGACTTCAGCGGGCGCATCACCGTCGGGCCCAAGCAGGCCCGCACGACGATGCTGCTGACCGACGGCACCCAGATCGTCATCCGGCCCATACATCCGACCGACGAGCCCAAGATGCGCGACCTGTTCCACGCCCTCTCCCAGGGCTCCATCTACACGCGGTTCATGAGCCGCATGAAGTGGGTGCCGCGCCGGCAGGTGCAGGATTTCGTGTTCATCGACCACCGCAACGAGGTGTCCATCGTCGCCACGGTGCCCGAGGCGGACGGTGACGACATCGTCGCGATCGGCGGTTACTACGTCAACCCCAAAACCAACCGCGCCGAAGTGGCGTTCACCGTGCAGGACGCCTGGCAGAGCCGCCACATCGGCAGCTTCCTGTTCAAGCAGCTTGCCACCATCGCGCGCCGCAACGGCCTGGCCGGGTTCACGGCGGAGGTGCTCGACGAGAACAAGGCGATGCAGGCCGTCTTCAACAACAGCGGCCTCAACGTGCAGAGCGTGATGAAGGAAGGCGTCTACCACTACGAGATGAATTTCGACTGAGCGTCACCCTTTTCGGATTTCACCGCCCCGGCCGTGCCTGTCACGCGCCGGGGCGGTTGTTTTTTGGACACGCCCCGGCGGAGCATGGACGAAATGGACAATATGGACCCTCTTCCGGTTGCCACTCGTCCATACCGTCCATACCGTCCATTTGGTCCATGCCGTGGAAACCGCCGCGCCTTTTCCGTTACCGTGGATGCCATGAGCCGTTCCAACGAGAACCCAAGACTTCTGCTTTCCCGGCTCGAAGCCCTGTACGAACGCTTCAACCGCCCCGAATGGATAGATCCCGACCCCCTGGCGGTGGCGCGGGGCTATCGCACCCGGGCCGACCGCGAGGTGGCGGCGCTGGTGGCCGCGGCACTGGCCTTCGGCGGGGTAAAACAGATCATGGCCTCGGTGCGCAGGGCGCTGGCGCCCTTTCCGCATCCCCATGCCGATCTGCTGGCGGCGCGCCCGGAAGAGATTCGCCATGCCTGCGCCGCGTTCAGGCACCGCTATGTCGGCGGGGAGGAACTTGCCGCGCTGCTGACCGGGATTCGGGTTGTGCTGGGGGAGCATCGGTCTCTGGGCGCGCTCTTCGCACGGCTGCACGCGCCCGGCGAGGAGGATATCGTGCCCGCGCTGGCGCGCTTTGTGCGCGTGTTGCAGGCGGATTCGCCGTTGTCGCGCAACTACCTGCTGCCCGACCCGGCACGGGGCAGCGCCTGCAAACGGCTGCTGCTCTATCTGCGCTGGATGGTCCGCGCCGACACCGTTGACATGGGGCTGTGGAAGGGCGTGGACCCGGCCCTGCTGGTCGTGCCGCTGGACATCCACATGCACCGCATCTGCACGCGACTGGGCTTCACCCGCCGGCGCGCGGCGGACCTGCGCACTGCCCGCGAGGTGACCGCCGCCTTTCGCGCGCTGCGCCCCGACGACCCGGTGCGCTACGACTTCTGCCTGACCCGCGCGGCCATGCACGAACCCGGGGCACTGGACGAACTCTTTCGGGCGGAATGAATCCGCATCCGTCGGAGAACAGACGGGCAATTCGCCCTTGACCGACCCCGGCGCGGACTGGCAGGATTAGCGCATGTTTCCTACACGCACACCGGGCAGGGTCTTTCGGATGCTGTTCCGCGCCGGACGTCGGCGGCGGATTCAATCCTATCTGCGCTTTCGCGGCGCGCAGCGCCAGCTCGCCCTTGCCGAAAACGAAATGCGCGACGGGAAGACCGTCGTGCGCGCCCGGCCCGTGTATCTGATCCTGGACCCCGGCCCCATCTGCAATCTCCGCTGCAAGTTCTGCAACACCGGCACGGGAATCGGAACGCTGCCCAGGGAATTCCTCACGCCCGACACCTTTGCCCGGATTGTGCCAAACCTTCCCCTGGATTCGCTGTACGAGGCGAATCTTTTCAACTGGGGGGAACCGCTGCTCAATCCGCACCTCGCGGACTACATCCGCTTCTTCGCCGACCGCGGCATCCGGACGGTGGTGCACGCCAATTTCAGCGCGCGCGACTATGACGGTGCGTATCTGGACGCGCTGGTGCGGTCGGGGCTGTACCATTTTGTCGCGTCCGTGGACGGCGCGACCCAGGAGAGTTACGGTGCCTACCGCATAGGCGGGGATTTGGGGCGCGTGACCCGGAACCTGGAGGCGCTGGTGAAGGTGCGAAATGCGTTGGGCCGGGAGACGCCGCGCATCAGCTACAAAATGATTCTCAACCGCATGAACCAGCACGAGGAGGAGCAGGCCCGGCAACTGGCAGCATCTCTCGGCACTGAGTTTTGTCTGCAGGAGGAGTTTGGCATCTTTCCGGAATTCCGCGATGCGTGGACGGCGGATCGCATACGCGCACAATACGGAACGGGCCAGGCCACGGCGGTGGACATGAGCGCCCAGTCGCCGGTGTCCACGGAATGCCGCCAGATGTGGGACACGCTGGTGCTGAGCGCCAACGGCGACGTGCGCGCCTGCTGCCAGGTGCACAGCCCGGGCTGCGCGCTGGGCAACCTGACACGCGAGCGCTTTGAGGACGTCTGGAACAACGGGAAGATGCAGTACCTCAGACGATTCGCCCTGGATGAGCATGCGGCTCCGCCGGCGTTTGAGAACTGGTGCGCAACGTGTCCGTTGAGAAGCTGCACGTTCCGAAAGGGGCGGGGGGGGTGAGAACGGCGGTGCGCTCCGCTTCGCTGCGCACACCCTACGGTTGACGCCCTACCCGGACGTTCCAGTGTCACGATATGATTGATGAAACTTGTGAGGATTAGAGTCATGACTTCCATACTTGTCGCCGCTGCCATTTGCTGGACCGCCGCAACCGCCACGCCCGCGCCCGCCGTGATGCCGCGGCCGGCATCCATGGAATTGCACGAGGGTTCCTGGACCCTCCATGGGAAACTGCGCGTTGCCTTTGGCGACCCGGCGTTGCGCAGCGTGGCGGAGTGGCTGCGCGATTCTATGGAGGACCGGGGCGCCGAAAAGATTGAGCTGGCGAACGCGCAGAAGAGCGCGGGCAAGAATGACATAACGCTGACGCTCGACGCCGCGGCGGCGGACCTGGGGGATGAGGGGTACACGCTGGAGGTGACGGCGGACGGGGTGGCGGTTCGCGCGCTGAAACCGGCCGGGGTGTTTTACGGTCTGCAAACGCTGCTGCAACTGCCGCGCCGCCCCGAGGGCGGCGGCTCGAAGGTGGTGCCCTGCATGACGATGCGCGACCTACCGCGTTTCGGCTGGCGCGGGCTGATGCTGGACTGCAGCCGCACCTTCCTGCCGATCGACTACCTGCACCGCTATGTGGACCTGCTGGCGATGCAAAAAATGAACGTGCTGCACCTGCACCTCACCGACGAGCAGGGCTGGCGGGTGGAGATCAAGAAGCATCCCGAGCTCACGGACATCGGCGCGAAGTGGGACGAGAAGTATCCCGGCGAAGTCAACGGCTATTACACGCAGGAGCAGTTGCGCGAGTTGGTTAAGTACGCGGCGGGCCGCTTTGTCACAATCGTTCCGGAGATCGAAATGCCCAGCCACTGCCTCCCCGTGCTCAAGGCGCACCCGGAGCTGTCCTGCCGGGGCGAGGCCTACCGCATCGTTCCGTACCTGGACATGATGAACCCCGGCGTCACGCCCTACGGCGTGATGTGCGCCGGCAACGACGCGACCTTTGCGCTGATGGACGACGTGATCGCCGAACTGGTCGATATCTTTCCGTCCAAGTACATCCATATCGGCGGCGACGAATGCCCCAAGGAATTCTGGGCCTCGTGCCCCAAGTGCCAGGCGCGCAAGAAAGCCGAAGGGCTCAAGGACGACAACGAACTGCAAAGCTATTTCGTCAAGCGCATCGAGAAGACTGTCAACGCCCACGGGCGCACACTGCTGGGGTGGGACGAGATCCTGGAGGGCGGGCTCGCGCCGAACGCCGCGGTCATGTCGTGGCGCGGCGTGCAGGGCGGCATCGCCGCGGCAAAGGCGGGGCATCCCGTGGTCATGTCGCCGACCACGCACTGCTATTTCGACTACGACTACACCACCACGCCAACGGAGAAGGTCTACGCTTATGAACCCATTCCGCCCGAGCTGACCCCGGAAGAAGCGAAACAGGTACTGGGCGCTCAGGCCAACCTTTGGACTCATCTTGCACGCAACGAGAAGGCCATGGACGAGCAGATATTCCCGCGCCTGTGCGCGCTGGCCGAAGTGACATGGTCGCCCGCCGCAGGCCGCAACTGGGACGACTTCCAGACGCGCATGAAAGAACACGGCGAACGGCTCAAGCGCGACGGCGTGTCGTTACACCGCGATGTGGTGCCACCGATCTTGGCGACTCTAGACAATGGGTCGCCTTGGGTGATATTTCCTGCCGTCAGCACGGAGATACTCGCGGATGGAAAGTGGAAAGAAGGTCCGGGGGTGGGGGGTATTCATAGTGTTGCGTGTTGTGCGGACGGCGGCTGTTTTACAGTCGATGACCTTTTTGGGATTGCGATGTGGCCAATCGTCTTGGTTAACGGAAAACCAATTGAGACCGAATTCAAGGCCATCCAAGTGGCGGTTGATGAGGAAAACAACCTGTGGGCGGTCGACAAAGATAACGTGCCGCACGCGCGAACGTTCAAAGGCCATGAGTCTATTCCAGTCTGGCAAACCATGGCGGGAAAGGTGCGGCAACTGGCCGCGTCGAAGGGACATTTGTGGGCGCTGGGCACCGCGCCCGTGGCGGGCGGCTACGACATACTTGAATGGAACGGCACCGAGTGGAAGCTGGTCAGTCCCGGCGCGGCGGGCATACAGCTTTCCGCGCGTGACGGCGTGCTGTGGGCGGTGAACGGGGGCGGTGTGCCCTGGAAATGGGACGGGACGGGCTGGACGCCCTTCCCGGCGCCGATTCATGCCATCGCCGCCGGGCCGAACGGCGCGGTGTGGGGCCTGCGGCTCGACAGCGCCAAGAACCAGTGGCTCCCGCTCAAGCTCGACAACGGGGCATGGGCCGAGGCGGGTCCGCCGTTGGCGGTGCGGTAGTATTCTATGCTCTGTAAGTTTCTTGAGCGTGTGGATATTCTTGGTCCCCCCTGGAGGGGGGTGGCCCGAAGGG
>CAIJOU010000766.1 GCA_903822375.1 Candidatus Hydrogenedentota bacterium | reverse complement strand
CAGATTGCGCGCCGGCACAGCCTGGAACTGGCACCCCGTTTCTCGCTGTTGCTCAAGGCGCTCGCAACGATAGAAATGGTCGGGCGCAAGCTTGAGCCAAACATTGACGTGCTGCCCATCCTTCAGCCCCACATGGAAAGGGCCGCGATGGCGCGCTATTCGCCGGCGCGCGTGTTTGACGACTTGAAACAGCAGCTCGGGGCGCTGACGCGCCTGGGACGGCAGGCGCCGGGGGACATCTCCAGTGTGCTGCACCAACTGCGCGTCGGCAAGTTCCGGTTTCAGGTGCACCACGAACATCTGGAAAACCTGTCCAACACGATTGACCGCGCAAGCAAGCGCAACGCCGTCGCCATGGTCATCGCAGCGCTCATCGTGGGGTCGAGCCTGCTCGTCACCACCGAGGGAACCATGACCAACATCGGCATTGCCGGCTACATGCTGGCCGGGGTGCTCGGGCTCATGTTGGTCATCTCTATCCTTTGGGGCAAAGGCATATAGCCGCCAAGGGACGGAAGCGACTTGAAGGACCCAAAGGATTCCATCAACCCACAGCCCAATGGAGAGGACTGAATCCGTCCTTTCCGTCCCTTGAGTCCTTTTCGTCCCTCCTCTTGGGGCCGATTATACCGCAATACTGATTGTCTCATTTGGGACCATGGCCCCCGTTTCCCCATAAAGCGAAAGCCCGGAGCGTTTCCGCTCCGGGCATTGCACTTCAACAGGATACGGCTTTATAGCCTTTCGGAAATCCTCTTACAGAACGACGGACAGCACGCCAAGCGTGTTGGCCACCGTCATGTTGCACGGGGTGTCTTTGCCCTGGGGCACATACTTCTGGAATTCCACGTGGCCGTCCATGTAAAGAATGTTCGCGCCACCGGGGATGTGGTTGAACGCCTTGGTGTTCGTGGCAAAGATGTCGAACATGATGACGAGCGAGCTCTGGGCCACATTGGCGTTGCCGGCATTGTTGATATCGGTGATCAGGAAGCGTTCGATGCCTTCACGCAGACGGTAGATGGTCGTGCCGCCGCCGTTGCCAAGGTTCCGATTCTCATATGTTGTGCCTTTGAGATCAATATCGCCGTCGATGATGGAGGCAATGGCGGGGCCGTTCTTCTGCAAGAAGGCGGATGCCAGGCCTTTGTTGAGCAGAAGTGCCTGCAGGCCGCCCACCAACTGGGGAATGCCGCCGGCACTCAGGTCGGCCGGGAGATTGTTGACGTTCGAGCTGGCGAACGTGGTCATAACCGATACCAGCGCATCAAGGGGTTCGCCGGGCTGAACGTAGTTAAGTTGGTCGAAGACCCAACCCGCGTAACCGTAGCTGTTGTCCACCGCGCTGGCGCACTTGCTTTGCGGGTCGGCGTACTGAAGGCAGGTATTGCCATTCGCGTCAAGTATGTTCTTTTTGGCTACGCTGAGTGTTGAACTGGACGGACAGAACAGCAGATTCGGGTCCGTCAGGTACTCCGGATACAGGGAGAAGAGATTGGGGCCGAAATCGAAGGCCGTATCCGGGACCCCGTTTTGCCTCGGAAGCATCCCGGCTTGCAGCGTCGGGAACGAGCCTTTGGCCTCGTTGCTGTACATCTTGAAAACCAAGCCCCACTGCTTCAGGTTGTTCTGACAACTCGAACGGCGTGCCGCTTCGCGGGCGCGGGCGAGTGCCGGCAACAGGATCGCCGCCAGGATGCCGATGATGGCGATAACCACCAGCAGCTCGATACGTGTGAAGCCTTTTCTCTTCATGACATGAATTCTCCGTGTTTTGCCCGTTTTGGTGTCGCAACCCGACCGAGGGTGAAAGACATCAGAACGCTCACTGGTATTACCAATCTACGGCATATCAGGCAAAAAGTCAAGTACTTTTGTTATTGGTCGGGCCAATTGTGCATTGGGCCAGCTATGCGGACGTGGTATAATTGATATTAGTATTTTTTAATGGATATTTGGCCGAAAAGAAGAACCGGAATGCACGAATCCAAGGCGGACTCACTCATCTATCTTGGAAGTGGAACGACTATGCCGCGCTCATAAGGGCCAAATTTCCCATACTCCCCGAGCAAAGTGCAATATTGACCACCGTACGGCCGTTCCTTATGATTGCGGTCAATGAACGATTTCAAGTCAGGGGTATGCTGTCAATTATGAACTCCCGTCCGGAAGAAAGATATGACTGGAATATCCTGAGAAAGCTCTGGCATGTCTCGGGGTGTTTGGTCATTTTGATTCTCTTTTACCAGTGGAAGGAGATGCGAAGGCCGTTTAACGGAGCGGACATGATGCTGGTTCTGGGATGGTTGGCCGCGACCGGTGCGGTGGGAATAGACGTTCTCCGTTTCACGTCCCCGAAGAACAAGGCGGCGTTGGAGAAGCATCCGGTATACGGGAGGATGCTGCGTTCGCAGGAACAATATAACTTTAATGCTTCCACGTACATGGTGCTGGCCTCGGCTGTCCTGGTCACCCTTTGGCGCTTTGGTCTGTGCCGCGATGTCACGCTGATGGCTTCCATTGCGGTGCTGGGCATTGCCGACCCTGCCGCCGCCGCAGGGCGCCGTGCACTGAGTTCCCGGGGCGCCCGTAGCGCAAAGGCATTCGGGCTTCTGGCGTTTGTGTTTGCCGCAGTGGCGGTTATGTGGCCGTTATGCCGGTGGCAGGGTGTGTCCTTGGGCTTTCCGCGCATGGTGGCCATGGCGTTGCTGGTGGGGTTGCTGGAGGCGAACGCCGGTTTGGCGGTGCGGTTGCTGGCACCTGCCACGGAGTGTCTGCATGCCAAAGTTTCCGCGCATGCGGCCGACTGGCTGCGGCGCATGTACCCGGATGACAACCTGCTCATCCCGCTCGCCATGGCCGGGTTGATGGAACTCCTGGTCACCTGATTTCCACGGGGCGCGATGTGTTAGGATCATAATATTCTTGCTCTTGCTCTTGCTCTTGGTTCTGGTTCTGGTTCTAACAAAAGTTCCTAAAGCAGGAGAAAGATTAAGAGCAAGATTAAGAGCAAGAGCAAGAGAATTGGTGATGGAGGATGGCGAAATGCCCATTTACACGTATCAAATCATTAACGAGGACGGTTCGGACGGGCCGACTTTTGAAGTGACGCACGGGATGAACGAGCCGCCCCTCACGGAAGACCCGGAGACGGGCAAGCCGGTGCGCCGCGTGTTTGCCGCCCCCCACGTGGCAGGCTGGGGGAATTCGCGGGTCGGCAAACAGATGACCAGCGACGACAACTGCGAACGGTTAGGCTTTACGAAGTACGTGCGCAACGGCAAAGGCCACTACGAGCGGCGCGCCGGAAAGTTCGGTCCGGACCACTTGGGCGGGGACTGAGGAAGAACCCCAACGCAACCCTCCCCTTATCAAGGGGAGGGAGTAACAATGACAGTTTGGGGCGACTGTCCTGCAGTAGGGGGGACCGAGGCCGGTCCTATAGCCCCATGGGAGCGTCCGCGAAGATGCGGGCGTCCATGACTGCAAGGTCCGGCGCGATGATGGGCGCAAAGCTCATCCGGTCCAGAATGTCCTTCTGCAGGTCCACGCCCGGCGCGATTTCCGTCAGCACCACGCCCTCCGGGCGCAGTTGGAACACGCACCGTTCCGTGACATAAAGCACCTTGTGGCCGCTTGCGGCGGCGACGCGGCCGCTGAAGGTTATCTGGTCGACTTTTTCAATGAACTTGGTTACCTTTCCGTCAACGCGGATTTGTAGTTTGCCGTTTTCCACAGCAATGTCCGAGCCACTGGCTGTGAACTCGCCGCAGAACACCACTTCCTTGGTGTTCTGGGTGATGTTAATGAACCCGCCGGCACCGGCAATGCGCTGGCCGAACTTGCTCGCGTTCACATTTCCTTCCTGGTCCACCTGGGCCATGCCCAGGCAGGTCGCGTCCAGTCCGCCGCCGTCATAGAAGTCGAACATCCGCGCCTGTGACATAAACGCGCTGGGATTCTGGGCCGGTCCGAAGTTCTTGCCGGCCTGCGGCAGGCCGCCGAGCACGCCCAACTCGGTGTTGAGGATCAGCGACCCGAGGACGCCCTCCTCGTGGGCCACGGTGGCGATACTCATCGGGATGCCCACGCCCAGGTTGACCTTGTAGCCCTTGTGCAGTTCGAGCAGCGCGCGGCGGCAGAGCACCTTTTCGGCACCCATCGGCAGGGGCTTGAACTGGCTTTCCAAGTCTACCCGAACCTCGCCGGTGTAGCTGGGGTCGTACTCCACGAACAGCGTGTGCGGGTGAGTCTGGCGCGAAGTGGCCACCACCACGTAGTCCACGAAGATGCCGGGGATGGTCACGTTGTGCGCCTTGATGGGCGTGTCTGAGAGGCGTTCCACCTGCGCGATGACAATGCCGCCCGAATTCTTCGTGGCCATCGCGCCTTCCAGATTCTCCATCGGAATGGCCTCGTTCTCGGACGAGATATTGCCTTCCGGGTCGGCCGTGGTGCCGCGGATGAGGCACACATCGCACTTGAAGGTCTTGTAGTACAGCATTTCGACGCCGTCGACGGTAACCACCTGGACCAGATCCTCGCAGGCGCGCGTGCGCTCATTGAGTTTGCCGCCCTCCAGCCGCGGGTCAATGAAGGTGCCCAGTCCCACCCGGGTCAGCATGCCGGGCTGGCCGGAGGCAATGTTCCGATACAGCTGGCACATCACTCCCTGCGGAAGATTGTAGGCCTCCACCTGGTTCGCGACGACCATCTTGATTACTTCATGGTTCAATCCCAGGTGACCGGCAATGAAGCGCTTTGACATGCCGGGGTAGGCAAAGTGGTTCATGCCCTTGCGTTCGGCGCTGAATGGACCCAGTCCGGCCGCCCAAACAACCGTCAGGTCTTTCGGGGAACCGGTCGCCTCGTAAGCCCTGTAAAATGCCGGGTAGATCTCCTCGGAGGGCATGGGCACCACCAGCACGGTGGCTCCGTCGGGTACAAGGCGTACGGCTTCATCGGCGGTGACAATCTGGGCCATGTTTACTGCTCCGTTCGTTTGGGGAAATAGTGCGCGCAACACCCTCTGCGCATTGTGCGAAATTCTATACCAAAAGGCAGGTGAACTGCCACTTTTGCGGCGTGTTGTGCCGTAGCGGGGCTACCTGGATGGGGATTCTGGAAGCCCTGCCATGACCGATTCTACATATTCCCGGTCAATTACCCCGGCGTCCACCACACTGTAGAAGAGTCCTGCTTGGGCCTTAAACTCCTTTAGGGAGGTCAGTGCCTGCCGCAACTCATCACGGCTGGCATCGGGCACGTCGTAGCGCAGACCGCAACGGCGGATAAGGTCGGTGGCCCATGCGGCACGGTTGTTTTGGAGCATGGAAATGGCGTGGATGCCGAAACCCACCAGGTCTCCGTGGACGAAATGTCGCCGCGTCAGGTGCTCAATATTATAGGCAACGATATGTTCCGCCCCCTCCTCGGGCCGACTGGAGCCAAATTCGGTGCAGAACTTAACTTCACGCCGATACAGCTCAATGATGGTGTCGATGCCCTTAGGGGTAACCTTGTACACCTCTTCAGCGTTTCGGTCCAGTTCGTTGAGGCAGTCCGTTGCCAATATTGCTATTGCGGCGTCATAGGGCTCGCCGTTGTTTTCGTGGGCAAGTTTCCAGTCGTGGAGGGCCGTGTGGATACTGGCGATGTCGCAGGCGCCGGCGCGGTTCAGTTCCGCCGGGGCGCGCTGAATGAGATCATGGTCGATGAGCAGCTCTTCCGGGAAGATGTCCCCGACATAGTTGACGGTCTTGTCGACCCGGACGGCGATCATGTTGGTCAGGGGCGCGTCCACGGACACGATACTGGGCACAAGCACCATCCGGCAGCCGCGTTTCCAGGCGATGTATTTGGCCGTGTCGCAGCACGAACCGCCGCCGAGCCCGACCACCACGTCGCACTGCGGAAGTGCGGCTTCGAGCCGTTCCACCGTTTCCAGGTCCATGTCGGCGACCATGTGAACATGGTCGGGCTGCCAGGGGCACTGTTCCTGCATGACCGCCCAGGGAATGTCCATGGTCATGACCGCCACGCGTCCGGGCAGGTGTTTCAATTCGCGGACGATGCCGGCGCCGGACCGAATATTGGGTGCTTTGTACACGTATTTGCTCCTTGCGTTCCTTCAACGGGCGCCACGAAATGTGCGGAACCGGGCGCGAAAGAGCGCGAAGTGTAGCATGGTCAGAGCTTAGGTCTCCAATGCCGGTGGCGGGTGGGGTTCGGGCAGTCCTCTGTCCTGCCGCGGCGTCTTGCCCCCGGTAGGGGGCGGACAATAATTGCCGCAGGTGGAGCGAAGCGGAACCTGCGGGAAAAGGAACGGAGCAAGTGTCCCCGACGGGGGCGAACAAGGCGTCGGTGTGCGGTCCCGACCATGTTCGCCCCCGTTGGGGACGGGGATTTTTTTTCCTGTTTATCCCGGGTTCCCTTCGGTCACCTCCGGCTATTGTTGTGTGACCCTTCCGGGGCCAAGAGGGCCAGCATGGCAGCACCCACTTCCCTGTGGATTGCGCAAACCGGCTGTTGCGCTCCCCTCCGGGGCCAAGAGCGGCAGCATGACAGCCCCTGCCCAAGAAAGCGGCATCCCCGATTCCGGAGGGGTCAGGGACTCTGAAGTTACCGCAGTGAAAGGGTGACGGTGGTCTTACCCCCGCTGAACAGCTCGGTGGCGACGATCTGCCAGTCTCCAGCGGGGTCATTGTGGGCGAAGGGCAGCAATATGGTGACCGGTTCCTTGTCGGTGATAACTGTACTGTCGAGCCAATCTGCCGCTTTGCCGTCGGGGGTGGTGGCGCGAATCATGACGGCATGACTTCCCTTCGCCGGGGGGACGGTTAAGAACGCCGTTATGGTGGTTCCCCGTAGTGCGGTGGACTTCTTGAGCCGAAACGCAGGGGGAGTGATGGGGGCTTCTGACAGGGCGAAGAAGGCCGCCCGGTTTGCCTTTAAGGTCGTGGAGAATGCGGCGGTCTGGCCTTGGAGCGTGCGTGTCTTGATGTCGTACACCGTGCGGGGGACTGGTAATGTGACGTTGACGTCGCCCGAGTAGTCGCCCAGCAGGGCGAGCAACTCGGTCTCGCCGTCATTCCAGCGCGTCACTTCGATGCCTCTTTGTCCCTTGCCCTGGGCTTTCTCCACCGTTACGGCGGGAAGCACACCGGCGGAAGCGAGCAGACCGGACAGCAGACCGTCGGCGGGGGCCTCGAACACCGAGAAATTGAGCAATACCGCGCGGCCTTTGCCATACGCGTTCACGATGCACACGGGCGTCTTCAGTCCCCCCCAATAGTGAATAT
>CAIJOU010000765.1 GCA_903822375.1 Candidatus Hydrogenedentota bacterium | reverse complement strand
TCAGTTGGTTAGAGCGCTGGATTGTGGATCCAGAGGTGCTGGGTTCGACCCCCAGCCTCGGCACCATTCGTTCAATTTCGCGCCACGGGCGCCCTCCCCGACGGGGCTGGGGGCTCGGTTTCTTTTTATGGGGCGGGCGCGCAGTGCACCTCCCAAAGGAGTGAGGCCATGGAGAAGATCGAACCGCAAACCCTCAAGGGGTTTCAGGACCTGCTCCCGGGCGACATGATTGCCCGGGCGGCGGTTGTCGAAACCGTGCGCCGCGTTTACGAGCGCTACGGGTTCCTGCCCATCGACACGCCCATCCTCGAACGGATGGACATTCTCACCGGCACAGCCGGCGGCGACACGAACAAGCAGATCTTTGAACTGCTCACCCCCGAGGAGGAGCCCGCCGCCCTGCGTTTTGACCTTACGGTCCCCTTCGCCCGCGTTATCAGCCAGCATCGTGACGAGATGAAACTTCCCTTTCGCCGCTACGCCATGGGGCCTGTGTTTCGTGCCGACAAGCCCGGTCCGGGCCGCTTTCGCCAGTTCACCCAACTCGACATCGACATTGCCGGGGCGGACACGCTTGCCGCCGACGCCGAGGTTATTGCGGTCATGTGCGACGCCATGCGTGCGCTGGGCCTGGGTGCGCGCCAGGGAGAGGACGGCACTTCCCTTCGGCCCATATTCGAGATGCGCATCAGCAACCGCAAGCTGGTGGACGCGCTGCTGGAGGGCAACGGCGTCACCAAGCCCGAAACCATCAAGCAGGTGCTGAGGGTGATGGACAAGCTCCAGAAGGTCGGCATTGACAACGTGCGCGCAGAACTGGGGCCCGGACGCGTGGACGAATCGGGCGCGCCCATCGCCGGCGTGCAGCTCCCCGCCGACCTGATTGAACGCATTGCGGCCTTCGTCGGCGTTTCGGCGCCCACCCGTGCCGAATTGCTGGAGTCGCTGGCCAACTACCTGCCCCAGACGGAGCAGAGCGCCCAGGCGCTCGATGAAATGGCCGAACTGGCCCGCTATCTGGACGCGCTTGGCGTGGCCGAGGATGAGGCCCCCTATGATCCCAGTCTGACGCGCGGGCTCGACTATTACACCGGCCCGGTTTACGAGATCGGCCTGCCCGGCGCGCCCGAATTCGGCTCCGTCGGCGGCGGCGGACGCTACGATGAACTCTGCACCCGCTTCCTGGAGGAGCGGGTGCCCGCGACCGGCGCTTCCATCGGCGTGGACCGGCTCATCGCAGCACTGGCCTCCCTGGGTATCGTGAAAAAGCCCAAAACCAATGTGCAGGTGAGCATTGCCACGGTCGGCAAGGTCCCGCGCGAGGAGGTGTTCCGCCTCGCGTCCGAGCTGCGCACCCTCGGCTTCAACACGCTCACCTATCTGGGCGGGAAGAAGAACATGAGCGCGCAGCTCTCCGACGCCGACCGCTACGAGATTCCCGTGGCCGTCATTCTCGGCGAGGACGAGCTGGCCAACAGCCTCGTGTCCGTCAAGGACCTCATCGCCGGAAAGGCGATCCGTGAGGGTATCATCGACCGCGACGCGTACCGCAACGCGGGCCGCCAGACCCAGGTGACGGTGCCGCGCGCCGAAATGGAAATAGCGATCCGCAGGATGCTCGAAGCATGACCGCGCGCCGGCCTTTCGCGGCCGGCATCTGGTTCAGGAAAGATTCGGAAACGCTGGAGAACCGTGCTGTGAAGACCATCACCGTCGAAGTGCGCGAAGACCATCTGGAAACCCTCGCGCGCACCAAGCCGATGACCGCGCTGGCCGAGTTGGTGTGGAACGCGCTGGACGCCGAGGCGACCAGCGTGCGCGTGGATTTCGATCAGAACGAAATCGGGGGCGCGAGCCGCATCCGCATCACCGACAACGGCCACGGCCTCGACTATGACGAGGCTTTTCTGGTTTTCCGCAATCTGGGCGGCTCCTGGAAGCGCGACAACCGCCGCAGCGCCGAGCGGCGCCGCATGCTGCACGGAAAATACGGCAAGGGCCGCTTCCGCGCCTTCTCGCTGGGCAATCATGTTGCCTGGAACACCGTGTATGCCGACGGCACGGGCGCAGCGCTCGCCTACGGCATTGAGGGCCGTGCCGACCGCCTTGGCGAATTCTCCATCCATGACCGCCGTCCGGTCCCCGGCACGGCCACGGGCATGGTGGTCGAAATCAGCGATGTGTATGACAGTGCGTCCCTCCTGCGCGGCGTCAAGGCTCAGGAGGAGATGACCAACATCTTCGCGCTCTATCTGCGCCAGTATCCCGACACGCGCATCGTTTACGACGGCGCGCCGATCGATCCGGCCAACGCCGAATCGCGCTACTCCAGCTACCGTCTTGAAGAAATGGTCATGGAAAACGGGGAGCGCGTCAACGCCGAGTTGACCGTTGTCGAGTGGAGCAAGCCCGGCAAGCGCGGCGTCATTCTTTGCGACGAAGACGGGTTCATGCGTTTCAATGCGCTGCCGCGGCTCCACTTCCGTGGTTTCAGCTACACGGCTTATCTCAAGTCGGCGCACGTGGCCACACTCGACCGCGAGGGGCTGCTCGAAGCGGGCGATCTTTGCCCCGATGTGCGGCAACTGCTCGACGCGGCCCGGGGCCAACTGCGCGAGCACTTCGCGCTGCGCGAGGCCGAGGAGGCGCAGGATTTGCTCGCCTTCTGGAAACAGACCGGCGTTTATCCCTACGAGAACGCGCCGCGCAGCGACGGCGAAATGAACGAGCGGCGCATCTTCGACATCTACGCCACCCATCTCCACCGCATCTTTGCCGACTTTGCCAACTCCCGGCCGCGCCACAAGCGCCTTACGCTCAAGCTGATGCAGGAACTGGTCCACCTTGACCCGATCCGCATCGCCCGCGTGCTCGACGAACTGCTTCAGTTCTCCGAAGAGACCGAGGACGAGATCATGGGCATTGTGGGGGTGTCCGAACCGGAATAGCCCCGCCGAAAGAACGGGCATGTTCCGCCGCTGCGCTGTGAATTAAATCGTTCAATCTGCTAGATTGTCCCGATGCGGCCAACACCGGCGCCCCGCCTTGGGGAGGCCGTGACTCCGCCGCGGGAGTGAACGGCATGTCGAACGGAAACGGCGAAACGGATGCGCTTCTGGGCAGGCGCGATGTGCTTCTGGGCAGTGCCGCGGCGGCCGTGGCCGCGCTGGGCGTAACGCACCGGGCAACGGCCGAAAGAACGGCGCCGCAACGGCGGCCCAACATCCTGCTGCTCCATTGCCACGACCTCGGCACCTATCTGCACTGTTACGGCGCAAAGACCGTGCAGACGCCCAATCTGGACACCTTGGCGGCGCAGGGGGTGCGTTTCGCCCACAGCTTCTGCACCGCGCCGCAGTGCAGCCCGTCGCGGGCGTCGCTGTTCACCGGGAGATACCCGCACAGCAACGGAGTCATGGGCCTGTGCCACGCCGATTTTGCCTGGGACCTGCATCCTGACGAGCGGCATCTGGCGCAGCTACTGAAGGATGCGGGCTACGCCACGGAGGCGGTGGGCGTCATTCATGAAACGCGCTCGGGGGCGAATCGCTGCGGCTATGAAAGGCACACAAACAAAAGCAAAGCGTCCGAAATGGCCACCGCCGCCATCGAGCGCCTCGGCGAGTTGGGCACACAATCCGGAAAACCCTTCTTTCTTTGTGCTGGCTGTATCGAGCCGCACCGGCTAACGTCCAAGGGAGAGGAGGACCACATGGGCTTTCTTACGCCCGAATTCGAACCGGACGAGACGCTGGGCGTGGACGTGCCGGGCTTTCTGCGCGACACACCGGGCACACGCACCGAACTGGCAGAATTGCAGGGGGCCGTCCGGCACATGGACCGGCAGATGGGCCGCATCCTCGCCGCACTGGCCGAACAGGGTTTGGAGGAGAACACTCTGGTAGTGTTCACCACCGACCACGGCTATGCCATGCCCCGCGCCAAGTGCTCCGTGTACGACCCCGGACTGGCGGTATCGCTTATCCTCCGGCTGCCCTGCCGAAAGGGATGGCACGGGGGCGTGGTTCAGAACGAGATGGTCTCCAACATCGACGTGCTGCCGACCCTACTCGACGTGCTGGGCCTGCCCGTGCCTGCAACCGTGCAGGGCCGCTCCTTCGCGTCGTTGCTCGACGGCAGCGGCTACACGCCCCGCAAGGAAATCTTCAGCGAAATCAGCCACCACGACTACTACGACCCGTGCCGCTGCATCCGCACGGAAACGCACAAGCTCATCCTCAACTTTTCCTCCGCGCCGGCTTTCATGGACCCGTCCCAGTCCTGGCGGCCCCGTTCCGACACTGTTGTTCCCCCCGACCATGCACTTGCCTATCATCCCTGCTGCGAGTTGTACGACCTGCGCGGCGACCCAT
Source organism: Candidatus Hydrogenedentota bacterium (assembly GCA_903822375.1). Classification (GTDB taxonomy): domain Bacteria; phylum Hydrogenedentota; class Hydrogenedentia; order Hydrogenedentales; family CAITNO01; genus CAITNO01. Next base: position 1,114 of record CAIJOU010000765.1, on the reverse strand, counting down.
GGGAGCAGAGCGACCTTGCCGGGTCTCCCGACCACGCCGACACGCGCGCCGCGCTTATGGCACAGTTGCGCGGGCATCTGGCCGGGACGAAGGACCCCATTCTCGACGGCGCCGTCACGCCGCCCATGCACAGGAAGGCGCTGGAAATGCTGGGCGTGGGGGAGAAGTAGTCAGGCACAGCGCCATTGACGCGCAGAGCGCGCGGGAAATGGGAGGACCCATGTATATAGTTCTTGGCATCGTTGGTATCACGGGACTTGTATTTGGCATGTGGAGGCTGGCGTCAAGGCGCCGCTCGCTTCCCTGTCCCGTGTGGCTGCGCTGGATGGTGGAATTGGACAACCCCTTCACCAAGACCAACCGTGCGGCGGAAATCATCTCCCACCTTGAACTGCAACCCGGCATGACCGTGCTGGACGCGGGTGCGGTCCGGGGCGCCTCACCATTCCCCTGGCCAAAGTGGTCGGCCCGCCGGGCCGTGTGGTCGCTGTGGACATTCAGACGGGCATGCTTGACCGTGTCCGGGAAAAAGCGTCAGCCGTCCGTCTGGAAAACATTGATTTCCTTCAGGCCGGCGTCGGCGGGGGGGAACTCGGGCGTGAGCGCTTTGACCGCGCCCTGTTGGTGACCGTGTTGGGGGAGATTCCGGACCTCGAGGCGGCACTTAAGGAGGTTTTCGATGCGTTGAAACCGGGTGGACTGCTGTCCATTACCGAGATAGTTTTTGACCCCCATTCCCAGCGCCGTTCAACGGTTACGCGACTGGCGGCGGCGGCTGGATTTAGGGAAAAGGCGATGCACGGAAACAGCATTGCGTACACGGTGATTCTTGAGAAGTCCGGCCGAACGGTCGTCTGACTCTTTCGTGGACAGGGAAGACTCTCCCGACGAACGGAGATCACAGCGGAACGTGCACATTGATGTGAGAAGAATGAGCCTGGAATGGCGAAAAAGCAGTGGGAAAAATGGTGGGCGATACTGGACTCGAACCAGTGACCTCCGCCGTGTGAACGGCTCGGGACGGTTTTGAGCGATCTGAACCCGACTAAAAACTTCAAATTTACAGGCAAATTCTATCATTTCGTTCCACTGCGGTCAAGTGAAATCATCGTTT
>CAIJOU010000764.1 GCA_903822375.1 Candidatus Hydrogenedentota bacterium | reverse complement strand
TCCAGCGACAGGGAAACCGGTACCGTTTCCCCGGTGGTCACCGTCACAGACGTCGATGCCGTGGTGTAACCGGAAGCCTGCGCAGTGATGGTGCGGAGTCCAACAGGGACGTTTGAGAGCTTGTAGACACCATTCACGTTTTCCGTGACGGGATTCACGCTCGCGGCATCCACCGAGACCGAGGCATTAAGAACGGGCACGCTTGATTGTGAATCGATGACCGTGCAAAGCACGGTACCCGTATCGGTCGGCACGGCGCCGCTGGTAAGACAGAACGCGAAATCATCCACACGGGACGTCTGCAATCCTGTCGAGAAATTATACTCCGAAGACTTGGAATCCCCGTCGGGTGACTGCACCCATCCGAAACTGCATGCCCCAACGCCCAGCGCCTCGACGCGCAACCAGCCCGATGTCAGCATCACGGGCGAATTCACGGCGTACCGAAAAGAATATTCCGAGTAGTATTGCGGATCGGGCGGAAACGTCAGGGTGCGCCCGGTGGGAGTCATTGTCGCCACCCCGTCAAACAGGGCCACCGAAGCGCCCGGCACCCCGCCGCTGTCCGCAAGAAATTCAACACGAAACTGTTGCGGAGTGTTCATGCAGGGATCGCCCGTGGCGAGATTTCGAAAGAAGCCCCACCAACTTACCTGCGTGATGGGTTGGGTGGCCCCGCTGAAATTATCGGTGATCGTCTGGCGCACATTGTCGCTCACCGCATAGCGATAGGCACCACTCACACGGTCGGGACGCTGGCTGAAAACGGAACCCGGCGGGCAGGATGGCGCCGTGCCTGCCGCGTTGTTGCACACCTTCACATCGTCCAGATAAAGCAGGTATTTGTTGTTTGAATTGTTTCGCCAGGCGATGTACACAGACTTGCCGCCGTAGCCGGCCGCGCCCAAATCGACGGAATGGCGTGTCCATGCGGCGCTCTCGGCCGCCGTGGCAAACACCGGTGCATTGACCTGCAGGATCGCGGGAGTGTTGCCGGTGATCGAAACGTAGACGCTGTAACCGTCCGCCTGGGTGGCATCCGCGGCGCGTGCCCGCCAACTCAGTGTGGCCTGCGAAGACAGGGCGATTTGCGGCGTTACTATCCAGTCGTCCGCGCGCCCGCTCGGATTGTAGAATGAAGTGCTGGTCGCCGCCCAATTGTCCGGTCCGGTGCTTTCGAGCGCCGCGACCCACGCACTGGTCACGTAGCTGACTGCGCTGGCGGGAACAAGTCCGTCGATATTGTAAAGCGAATAGGAGGGGGGGATGCCCGCTTCAAAATCCACGTAGTGAAGCACTTCGAGGCAGGGCGGTTCACCCTCTCCTTCGGGAGCAACCACCACCGTTGTGCAGGTGGAATCCTGCGCCGCAACCGTTGTCGGGTCATCGGTCCAAATGTTGGGGTTCCCCGAACTTGTGACCATTCCCTGGTTGCAGACCTTGGGGGGATCGGCGGTGAAAGGACTGGCTATCGTGGCCCGGAACCTTATCGTTACGGACGACGGGGTGCATGGTGGCACGCCGACGGTGGGAATGTTCACCTGAACTGTGGTATTGCCCGCGGTGTTGCCTGAAAAGACCGTACCGCTGGTGGTTGTCACCGACCCGGCAACAAGAGAAGAATGGGCTCCGGGCGTATCCGAAAACACAACACTCGTCGCGTTCAATGTTCCTGAGTTCGTGATGGTGATTGTGTACTCAAGCACGTCGCCCGGAGAAACCTGGCCGTCCGAATCCATATCGAAAGAAACTACCGTCTTGGCGGCATGCACCGTGCTGCCAGACTTCATCATGACAGTGTATTCTTGTTCTCCAGAAACGCCCTTGTCGCTCATCCGCACCGTGATTGAACGTGCATGCCGCAAATCGGCGCCTGTCCCCGCCAAAGGAATAAAATCCGTCAGCGGTATTACAAAAGTATCGCCGACGCTGAGCAGTGAATCGGTGCGCGTCCAAGAGGATGCCTGGTCCGGCCCCGAACTGACCGTGAC
>CAIJOU010000763.1 GCA_903822375.1 Candidatus Hydrogenedentota bacterium | reverse complement strand
GAACACACTTACGCGATGGCGTCGGTCCGTAGAAGAAGTTCCAAACCCGGTTCCGAACAAAGCCTCGAAATCTCGGCCCGAACCAGGCAGTCTTAACTTCCACTGTCTGTCATCTCGGCGACGCTGTGCCCTTCATGGCGCTCAGGGACTTGAGGATGTTCATGGCTGCTTCGTTTATCGGGAACGGGCTGTTGGAACGATACCTGATGAATTCAACATGGCCGTCCATGAAAAGAACATTCCCCCCGTCCGGATTGGGGTGGTTGATCTCGATGAAGACAGGAATGGCGGACTGTATCGCTGCCCCGGCGGCGGGGTTGTTTGGGTCCGAGGTGAGCAACCGCTCGACACCCTCGCGGAGACGGTATAGTTTTCCGCTCGGCGTGTCCAGGTCTGTGTCAAAGGGAAGCCCTGCCGCGACGCGGGCAACATAGGCGTCGGAAAAGGCCTGGAGTTCCTCAATGTCGCGCACCACATAGCCCAGGTAGAAGTAGCTGCTGTGGTCAAGAACCTCCAAACCCGGCTTCTTCAAGAAAGGCTGACCCGCCGTGTCGGAGGGGCATATCAGCATGCCGGGGTCCGCCAGGTAAGTGGGGCACACCGGCTGCATTCCCGGGTTGTCATTGGCAAACATCAAGTGACCGGCTTTCGGGCTGAGTGCCGGCCAGAGGTGTTCCGGATGGTCGTTTTCAAACATCTTGAACACGACACCGAATTGCTTCAAGTTGTTTTGGCATTGGCTGCGGCGCCGGCTTTCTCCGGTGAGTGTTCCCTTCACGTCTTGCCACGCGTTGGAGATGGTATCGATCATGCCGCCCGTCGAACCGGCCCCGGTCCGTAGCGCTTCAAATCGTTGGCCCGAAGTCATGCCTCTCCCAACGTCCTGGGAAGATGCCTGGACCGCTGCGTTCTTCTCTTCGTTCTTGCCGGGAAGCACAACGGTTGCGGCCCTTTCCGGCAGTTGCGGCGACTTGAAGGAGATTTCTCCGGACGTGATGGTCCTCTTGTCCGCGACTGACGCCCTGTTCGGCTCTTGGGCCTGGACGACGCGCGTTTCCGGCCGCAGGATTACCTCGTGTACTCCCCAGCCCGCACACAGGACCACGGCCATACCCGCCGCGCCCGCCGCCACGGTTTTGGCTGTCCAGAACCCCGCCACGGTCTTTGCCAGAGGCGCCGCGGCCGCCGTCGGGTGCCATATAGCGTGGTGAACGCCGCTCAAGGCCAGTTTGCCCAGACTGGCCGTGAGGGTGGGCGGCACCGCGCCCCCCCCCGCATTCGCCTTGATTGCGCCGATAAGCACTGTGCCTGTGACGGCCACCCCCCTGTCCTTGAGCGTCCTGCGAAGGCATTCCACACCCTTGTCCAGACGCTGGGTCACGGTCGGCCGGGAAATGCCGAGCGCAAGCGCAACGGACTCCTGGGTCTGGCCGTCGAGGAAATAGGCCACGATGGGGGCGCGCAGTTTCTCGGGCAGTTCTGCGATCGCCTCGTCCACGTAGTCCCCGATTTCGTCCCAGGCCATATTGTGCGCGACTGGCTGTTCCGACGCGTACCGGACTTCGCGCTCCCTGCGGCGGTTTTCCGCGCGCAGCCGGGCGAGCGAGCGGTTATACGCCACGCGGTGCAGCCACGGTGCCAGGTAACCGCCAATGGGCTTTTCGGTCGAGGCAAGAATGACAAAACATTCCTGCGTGACATCCTCCGCCTCCGAGGAATTGTTCAGGATGCGGCGGCAGGTGTGGTACACCATCGCCGCATAGCGCGTGGCCAGCAGTTTGAACGCATCCGCATTGCGGTCGCGCAGCCAGTGTTCAAAGAGCATTGCATCGGTCTGGCCCATGGCTGACTCCTCCGTTGAGCATAGCGCCAAGTGTGTATCCACACAAGTAATACCGCCGGTGCGCCTTTTTGCAAAGGCAGGAGGGCTCGACAGGCCGGGCGGAACCCAAACGCGCGACGGACCGGGGCGAAGCCTCCCCCCTGGGACAAAAACACCTTGGCAGCGGCCGGTCAAGGAGAACCGGGCCGCTGCCTGTTCTGTCAAGAGGCGGGATACTCCCGCCGCGTCAACATGCTATTTCGGCGACACGGCCCCCTTCATGGCCCTCAACGATTTGAGTATGTCCATGGACTCTTTGTCGATGGGGAACGTGCCCCTGTCCGCATATCTTATGAACTCCACATGGCCATCCATGAAGAGGACGTTGCCCCCCATGGGATCATGCTCGGGCAGTTCTATGAGCACGGGAACCCTGGACTGCATCATGGCCGATGCGGCGGGGTTGTTCAGGTCCGTGATAAGGAACCGCTCGACCCCCTCGCGCAGCCGGTACAGCTTTCCCTTCGGGGTGTCGATGTCCTCTTCAAAGGGAAGTTTTGCCGCGATATGGGCCTTGTAGGCGTCGGCAAAGGCTTGAAGGTCCTCAATGTCAAGCACTGTGTAGCCCAGGTAGAGGTAGTTGTAATCGTCAAGAAGTTCCGGCCCATTCATCTTTCGAAGTTTGTCGTACTGCGGGTTGTCCGGACACAGCATGATTGACGGATCTGACAGGTACTCCGGATATACCGGCTGCATCCCCGGATTCTCGTTGGCAAAAGTTAAATGCCCCGCCCTGGGGTCAAGGGCAGGCCAGCACTGCTTTGGTTGCTCATTCGCGAACATCTTGAAGACCAAGCCAAACTGCTTCAAGTTGTTCGCACAAGAAGACCGTCGGCCGCCCTCCCCGCTGATCATATCCCTGAATCCCCGCCACAGGCTGGACAGGCTGTCAAACACGTTTTCCCAGATGCTGGAATTCCTCTGGGTGGCCTGAAACCGCTTCAGTGCGCTGGTGTTAACCGCCAGCCCCTGTGGAGCTGCCGGTTCGGGGGCGGCCTTCTCTTCGTCCTTGCGAACCGGAGCGACTGCGGCGGCCTCCGTCTGGGGTTCAGGAGCCTTGGCCGGGCCGGTTGCCGATTCTTTCACCGCCGTGGGTGCGGCCAGGGGCACACTTGAAACCTGCGTTTGCACGGCCGGAGACTGCGGCTTCGCAACCGCATTCCGCACCTCAAAACCCGCAAACAACGCCAGCGCGAGACTTGCCGTGCCAGCCAGAAGGGTTTTGGCCGTCAGAAACCCCGCCACGCTTTTTGCGAGGGGCGCCGTGGCCGCGGCCGCGGGCAGGGCGACATGGTTGACGCCGCTGAGGGCGAGTTTGCCCAGGCTGGCGACCAACGTCGCGGGCACTTCCGCCGAGGCATTGGCCTTGATCGCCCCCGCCAGCACGGTGCCGGCGACGGCCACGCCCTTGCCCTTGAGTGATTTGCGCAGGCATTCGACGCCCTTGTCCACACGATGGGTCACCGTGGATCGGGGAATGCCGAGCGCAAGTGAAATGGACTCCTGGGTCTGGCCGTCCAGAAAATAGGCCACCACGGGGATGCGCAACTTGTCCGGCAGTTCGGCAATGGCCTCGTCGACATGTCCGCCGATTTCATCCCAGGCCATGTCGCGCGCAATCGGCTGTTCCGACGCATACCGGACTTCTCGTTCCCTGCGGCGGTTTTCCGCGCGCAGCCGCGCAAGCGAGCGGTTGTACGCCACGCGGTGCAGCCAGGGTGCCAGATAGCCGCCAATGGGCTTGTTGGTGGAGGCAAGAATGACAAAGCATTCCTGCGTCACGTCCTCCGCCTCCGAGGGATTGTTCAAGATGCGCCGGCAGGTCTGGTAGACCATCGAGGCATAACGCGTGGCCAGCAGTCGGAACGCGTCCGCATTGCGTTCCCGCAGCCAGTGTTCAAAGAGCATCGCATCCGTTTGGCTCATGATTCGTTCCTCCATTGAGCATAGCGCCGACTGTGTTTCCACACAAGTAATACCGCTGACAGGCGGTTTCGCCAATGGCGGGAAAATGGACGGGATGGGCGGGGCATGCTAGTATGGACGGGCACGAGAAATCCGCGGGCGACGCCATGGTCGCATGAAAGAAAGGGAACCCGCAAGGTGACAGGCAAAAATGGATTAAGCCGGCGCCAGTTTCTCCAGACCGCCGGGGTTGCTGTTGCGGCAGGGCCGCATATCGTTACGAGCAAAACGCCGCGCAAGCCGAATCTGCTCTTCCTCTGGACCGACGAGCAGCGCGCGGACACGATGGCCGTCTATGGCAACACGAAGATACAGGCACCCAACCTGAACAAACTGGCGGGCGAATCCCTTGCCCTGGAGCGCGCCTATGTGAGCCAGCCGGTGTGCACGCCGTCGCGCATGACGGCCATGACGGGGCTGTGGCCGCACCAGAGCCCCTGCCGCGTGAACAATACGCCGCTGCCCGCCGGGGCGCGCTGTCTCCCGGAGTTGCTCAACGACCCCGATTACCGCACGGGGTACATGGGCAAGTGGCACTTGGGCGACGAGGTCTTCGCCCAGCACGGGTTCGAGGAGTGGGTGAGCATTGAGGACGGCTACCGCAAGTATTTCAGCGACGGCAGGGATCGCGCGCAAAAGAGCAGCTACTGGCATTTCCTGGACGAACTTGGGTACAAGTCCGATGAGGACGGGTACTATAGCCGCTCCTTTGCGGCGCACCTGCCCATTGAACACTGCAAGCCGAAGTTTCTGGAGACGCGGGCGACCGACTTTCTGCAACGGCATCAGCATGACCCCTTCATCCTGAGTGTGAACTTTCTCGAACCGCACATGCCCTATTACGGCCCGCTGAACAATCTGCACGACCCCGCCGCGCTCGACCTGCCGCCCAATTTCGATGATCCCCTGGAGGACAATGAACCGCTTCGCTATCGCCTGTTGCGGCAGGGATATGAGGACAAAGGGTCCACCGGGGAGGACCTGCACACCGAGGCCGGGTGGCGGCGCCTGATGGCGAACTACTGGGGGCTGGTGGCGCAGGTGGACCGCAGCGTCGGCGCGATTCTGAGCGAACTGGAACGGCTGGGCCTGGCGGACAACACGATTGTCGTGTATACGAGCGACCATGGCGACATGATGGGCGGTCACCGGCTGCTGGCCAAGACGGTGATGTACGAGGAGTCGGTGCGGGTGCCGTGGCTCATGCGCGTCCCGCAGTTGAAGGGCAAGTCCGGCTTGCTGCCGGGCCGCTTCAGCCACATCGATCTCGTGCCCACGCTGCTCGACCTGATGGGCGGCAAAGCGGACGGACTGCCGGGCAAAAGCCTGGCACCCGCGCTGCGCGGCGAGTGCCGCGCGGAAAGCGATGTCTTCATCGAGTGGAACGGTGCCGAGGGCGAACTCTACGCCAACCTGCCAGGTGTCACGCGGCAGGACGTGGACCGCGTGAAGGACGCGCCCATCCGCACGGTGACCACGCAGGACGGCTGGAAACTGTGCCTGTGCGAACGGGACAAGAGCCAATTGTTTGATCTGAACAGCGACCCTTATGAGACCCATAATCTCTTCGGCGAAGAAGGGCATGCGGACCGGGTGCGCGACCTTGCGCAGCGCATCCGCGCCTGGCAGAAAACGGTGAAGGATGAAGTGAAGGTACAGGCAGAAGCGTAACCCCCGGACCACACAAGAAAGGATTTTTCATGGAACACGGAAAACTGCGTGCAGGGTGCATTCTCTTGGTTCTCGCTTGCCTGTTGTGCACGATGGGACTGGCCGGTGCCGCACCGGAGAAAACGGCAAGGGCGCCGGAGGAAAGGAACCCCGCATTTGCATCGGTCACGGAGAACCCCGTGTTGCCCCGCGTGCTCATCATCGGCGACTCCATTTCCATCGGCTACACGCTGGACGTGCGCAAACTGCTGGAGGGCAAGGCCAATGTCCTGCGCATCCCCGTCAACGGGGGCCCCACGACGAACGGAATGAAGAATCTGGAGAAGTGGCTGGGCACCGGCAAATGGGACGTGATCCACTTCAACTGGGGACTACACGATGTCAAGCACATGAAGGACGGG
>CAIJOU010000762.1 GCA_903822375.1 Candidatus Hydrogenedentota bacterium | reverse complement strand
TACCCCCTGAACACCAGTGTCATCGAGGGCATCAACAACAAGATAAAGGTCATCAAGCGAATGGCCTATGGATTCCGTGATGACGAGTATTTCTTCTTAAGAATCCGGGAGGCGTTTCCCGGAATTCGCGGATGAACCTTTTTTTTCTTCGGGGAGATTGCTGGTGACAAACGCCGCCGTTGGGGATACAATGCTGGCATGGCCGTTGCGGTCAATGGCACAGGGCAGAAGATGTTCCATTCCGGGAGCTAGAACCATGAAATCTGCATGCTTGCTGTTGTGCGTGTTGATGTGCGGTGCCTCCGGCGCCTTTGGCGCGGTATGGTACGTGGACAAGGCGAGCCCTGCGGCGCCTGCCGCGCAGGATGGCCAGTCTTGGGCCACGGCATTCAGCGCGCTGCAACCCGCCATTGACGCCGCTTCAGCAGTAAGTGGGGGCGATGTCTGGGTGGCCGCGGGTGTCTATAACGAGGCTCGCTCGCTCTTGATGCACACCCCTCCGGTGGAAACGGGCGCCCTCTCATTGCGCCAATGGGTACGGGTTTACGGCGGGTTCCTGCCGGGCGACACAGACCCGTTACTGCGCGATTACGAGGCAAATTTCACGGTCATCGACGGCGCATTTGCCGTGGGTGGAACGGACCCCGCGTTGCACGTGATCGCCGGGGACAATGACACCACGCTGGACGGTTTTACTGTCACGGGCGCCTTCAGTCCGGGCACAACTTATGACGGCGCGGGCATGTACGTGGACGGATACCACAATCTGACGGTCTCAAACTGCCATTTCGAAAACAACGTCACCTATGGCGACGGCGGCGGGATGATGCTGGTGAACGCGCAGAACACCACTGTTTCACACTGCACGTTCACCGCGAACCGAAGCTTCAACGGCGGCGCCGTCCTTGTGAGTGAGGGCGCGAACAACCTGTTCAAGAACTGCACTTTCACGACGAACCAGAGCGGGTGGGACGGAGCCGGCGTCTATGTTGACCGCGGCCAAACAGTCTTCAGGGAGTGCGCCTTCACCATGAACACGGCGACCCATGCCGGCGGCGGACTGTTCACCGTGAACACGGGCGCTGACACCGAATTTCAACAGTGCCTGTTCAGCGCCAACAAGGCGCAGTTGGGCGGCGGACTATTCAACTGGACCGCGTCCGCGCACCGGATCGTAAACTGCCTTATCGTCAACAACAAGGCCACCGGCGAGGGCGGTGGTGGGGTGTTCAACAACGACAGCGCCATACCAGCCATCATGAACTGCTCGTTTTACGGAAATGCCGCGCCTCCGGGCAGCGGCGGCGGCATGGCGAACGATCATTTGTCCGCACCGATTGTGACAAACTGCATTTTGTGGGGCGACCTGTCCGATGAAATTGTCAACCTCAACGGCAGCACGCCCGTGACAACCTATTCCGATGTGCAGGGCGGTTATGCGGGCGAGGGCAACCTGAGTGTCGACCCCCTCTACGACGACCCGCTTGCGGCTGCCTTCTCCCTTAAGACCAGCCCGCTGTCGCCCTGCATTGACGCGGGCACGGCGGCCGGCGCGCCGAATGCCGACTACGACAATACCGCGCGCCCCCAGGGAAGTGCCGTGGACATGGGCGCTTATGAAACCGTCCAGCACAGCCTGCTCATGGCGGTCTCAGGCCAGGGCACCATAGACCCGACGGCGGGAAATCACTACTACTACACGCCGGCTTCGGTGCCGGTGCATGCGACCGCCCTTGCGGACTGGCATTTTGACTATTGGGAAGGACCTGTGGCCAGTCCCGGTTCCGCGTCCACGACGGTGGAGGTCAGTGGAATGATATCGGTAACCGCTTACTTTGCCCATGACCGGGCCACCCTGACCATGGCCGCCAGCGGCGCGGGTTCCGTCAGTCCGGCGGCAGGCGTGCCGCACATGTACGACACGCACAGCATAGTCCCCGTGTCGGCAACGGCGTCGGCAGGATGGCGTTTTGATCATTGGAACGGGCTCGTGGCCGATTCCGCCTCGGCCGACACCACGACAACCGTGGACGCGGGCATGACGCTGACAGCGGTGTTTGTGCAACAGGCCACGCTGACCGTCGCAATCGAGGGAGAGGGCACGGTGAATCCTGCCGCGGGCAGCCATGTCTATGACTTGGGCACGGCCGTGCCCCTTGCCGCAACCGCCAACGACGGGTGGCATTTCGACCACTGGACCGGCCCGGTCCTCGACACCGCCAACGCCGCGACCAGCACAACCGTGACGGCGGACACCACCGTGACCGCCGTGTTTGCCGAAACATCGCGCTGCGG
>CAIJOU010000761.1 GCA_903822375.1 Candidatus Hydrogenedentota bacterium | reverse complement strand
GTCTAGGGTCTAGGGTCTAGGGTCTAGGGTCTAGTAAGACCAAATCCGAAGTTCGGCTTATTCGTCCCTAGTCCTTCGCCCTTCGCCCTTTGTCCTTCGCCCTTTGTCCTTCGTCCTTCGTCCTTTGTCCTCACTAGACCCCAGACCCCAGACCCTATTCCACCGTCAGCGCGCCCGCCACGCAGGCCATCATGAAAGTCGCCAGCGTTCCGGCGAAGAGCGCGCGCACGCTCATGGCCGCAATCTCGCCGCGCCGTTCCGGGGCGAGGCACGACAGCCCGCCTATCATGATGCCCACGCTGCCGGGGTTGGAGAACCCGCACAGGGCGTAGGTGGCAATGGCGGCCGAACGTGGGCTGATAAGGTGCTGCTCAATCATCGGCTGCATGTTCTGGTAGGCGATGAACTCGTTGAACACGGTCTTGGTCGCCAACAGTTCGCCGACGCGCGGCACATCGGCCCAGGGCACGCCCATGATCAGGGCGAAAGGCCGGAACGCCCACCCCAGTATGACGTTGATATGCAGTCCGAACACCCGGACCGTGCCCATGTCGACAAGATGAATGAGGCCGATGAACACGATCAGCATTGCGCCGACGTTGAGCGCCATGCTGAGGCCGGTGCTGGCGCCGCGGGCCGCGGCATCGAAAACGTTTTCACTCTCCACCGGGATGTCAAAATGGTGCCCGGCGGCGGAGGTTTCGGGCACACCCGTTTCGGGAATCATGATCTTGGCGAGGACGATGGCCGCCGGCGCGCTCATGAACGACGCCGCCAGCAGATGGCCCGGTTCCGCACCGAAACTGGCGTAGGCCACCATGACGCTGGCGGCGATGGAGGCGAGGAATGACACCTCGACCACGAACAGTTCCGACCGGGTCATTTTCTTCATGTATTCGCCGTAGGCGGCGGCTGACTCGATGCCGGTGAATATCTGGAGCGCGGCGGCAAAGGTCTCCGCGCCGGAGGTCTTCAGCGTGCGCTGCATCACCCAGGCGATGGCCCGAATCACCGCCTGCACAACGCCGAGATGCTGCAGGATGCCCGCGACACCCGCCACGAGAATGATTGTCGGCAGCACATTGAATGCGACCACGGCGCTGACGGGGTAGGAAGCCTGCGCGGCCATTTGCCCGTCCGCGCCGGGCGCCACCACGCCCTGGATGAGGAAGAAGCGGGTGAGGTTGCCGAAGACGAACTCGGCACCCGCCGTGCTCGCCGCGGTGAGCAGGTCGAAGGCGGCGCGCACGCCGTCAAAGAAGGCGTGTCCCGCCGCCGTGCGCAGCACGATGATGCCGAAGGCAAACTGCAGCGCCACGCCCCAAAACATCAACCGCCACGGCATAAGACGGCGGTTTTCCGAAAAGCACCAGGCCAGCGCGACCAGCACGCCCAGGCCGGCCAGACTCGTGGCGCGCATGAGCAACGACGATTCCATTAGTTTCTCCTGCCAATCCGGATATTGGCGTTTACAAGCAGGTAAAGTCTGCTCCGTTTTTTCCCTTCCCTCGGCAAGGAAGGATCAGCAGTTCTTCGTCACAGTGCGGCGGCAGGAACCGTCGTCTTCTCCTCTCCTTGGCAAGGGGAGGGGCAGGGGTGGGGTTCTTCTTCGCATCGCGTCCCGGCATTTGTCATGTGCTGACAGTCCACCGCAGAGGGACATATTTTCGCACGCCTCCATCCAATTGCGGTAGCTTGCGGCGGGGAGGGAGTCTGAGCACCGCATTTTGGAGTGCGGCGGCAGAGCGCAGCGCCGACGCCGCTCTTCCTGGGACCGCCAATCTCCTGATTGGCAGGCTTGAAGCGTTTAAGCAGCCAATCGGGAGATTGGCGCTCCCAGGAAAGGCAGCCAAAGCGGCGTCGATGCCGCCGCACTCCAAAAAATGCGTGCCGCCGCATTTAGAAGAACCGGGGAGGGCTCCCTCAAGGAAACCCTCCCGGAGAAGGAATCGATACTTTGTGCTGGCTTACAGCACCACCGCAATCACGCCAACCGTGTTCGCGACAAGGGAGTTGCACAGGCCCTGGCCCTGCTTTTCGTACTTGGAGAATTCCACGTGACCGTCCATATACAGCACGTTGGAGCCGCCGGGAATGTGGTTGAACGCGGTCTGATCGATCGCAATCAGGTCG
>CAIJOU010000760.1 GCA_903822375.1 Candidatus Hydrogenedentota bacterium | reverse complement strand
GTTTATGGTCGGCTTTGTGCCGGCTCATGACGCCTCACAGACAGGGGCTTCCGGGTCCGATGGCCGGGTGGACATGGCCGGACTGCTGGACATGGTTCTCGGCGACAAGGCGATCACGGCCATTGTGCCCGCGTCGCCGGTCGCAGGGCTGACCTACCAAACGCCGCTCAACAGCCTTACGCCGTATATACCGGTGCCGTTGACCGCAACCGCGGCAGGCACCGTCGGCGATGTGTACTACGTCATTGACCCGGCGACTGCGTCCGGCTTTGCCACGGATCATGACGGTCTCGCCTATTGGGCCGGCCTTGCCGACCAGTATACCGGTCCGCTGGCGGCGCCGACCTTCCCGGGAACCTTCGACCTTGGGCCGAAAGTTCCCACAACGGTGGGCACCGTGCAGTACGCGATCAACGCACTGGCGGTCACAAACAGCGTCTACAAGTTGTACACCGGCTCCGGCGGCACACCGACCTACATCTATTACAACGTCAAGAACGGCGCCCTTCAACAGGTATTCGTTGGCGTCAGCGCGGTTGCCGCGACGACCGATGCGAATGGGAACGGATTGCCGGACAATCCGGCGGTCGTTTGCTCTAACGGCACCTGGGTTGCAAGCGTCGACCTCTCACCGCAGGAATTGCGCGATGTCACGGTCCGTTGCCTCGACACGGCCGCCAAGGCCGTGGGCGGCACCGTCAGCATAGCGGTGCGTCCCGACGTCACCGTTGTGGTGCCGGACCAGGCGGCGCTGGAAGCGGCGGGCGCGGTTGCGGTCGGCGACTCCGTTCAGGTCATCGTTACGGTGACGGACGATCTCAGCGGTGCCGTGGACTCCGTTAATGGAACGGCCACCCCGGCCGCGCGCCAGCAGTGGGCGAATGCAGTCCTTGCCGGCGCGCCGGGATCGCTTATCGCCGGCGCTCCGATTGTGCAAATTGCATTTGTCGCCAATGTTGGCGGCACTTTCGAGCAGGTTAATGACCTGAAGGGGCTGACCGCCAAACTGACCCTCACGGGCATTACAGACTTGGCGGCCCACTCCGACAAGAGTGTCGAGCTGTGGGGCGTTCACACGGCCACGAACGGCGCAACGATCACCAGCATTCCCGGCACCCCGGCGGATGCATTGCATATCGGCGACGCGGTTCCGACGGTTGACTTCGCAAACGGCACACTTGAAGCGACCTTGTCCACCTTCTCCGCGTTTGTTCCGCTCTATTCGGAACTGCGCATCACCGACGTCGATCCCAAGCCGATTCCGGACGTCGTGTCGGTCCCGATGACGCTTACGGGCATCTTCCCGACGGCCATGGCCGCCAGCGTGTATCAGGGCCTGACAGTCGCTGAAGCCACGGCGAACTACAGGGTTCTCGTCGGCGGCGCCCTTGCGGCGTTCCGCAATGTGGACAGGGTATACAACCTTCCCGCCGGCGGCCAGGACACGGCGCATGAAGCGGTGACTCAACTTCAGACCAACCCGCTGGTCGACAACAAGATGTACGTCACGTCACCGATCATCCCGGCATCCGGCAAGGCTGAGTTTGTGGATGTCACGGTGGAGAGCGTAACCAATCCCGCAGTCAGCTTCACACTGACCGCAGTGCTTCAGGTCGCCTTCAGCGGCGAAGTCGTGCTTTCGATTAGCGGTTCCGGCAACGTTACGCTTGCCCCGACCAGCGGTTCGCTGACCTTGTCAGACAGCACGTTGGTCACTCTTCCGGCAAACCGCTACTTCTTGGGTGATGCGGTGTCGGCTACGGCCGTGCCGGGCGGGGGCAACGTGCTTGGCTCCTGGCAGGTGAACGGCGCGCCGCAGGGTATTACGAATCCCTTGGGCTTCACGGTCAGCTCGAATCCGACCAACCTTGCCGCAGAGTTCATCTCCGACAACAGCAAGTTTGACCTGACCGTCAATTCGCCGGTCAACGGCGCGATAGTCGCGACACCGCCGCAGCCAGTGGGCGGCTATCTTGCCGGTTCCACGGTCACCCTGACCGCCACCCCGGATCCGGGATTCCTGTTCAACGTCTGGAACGGTCCGAACGCAGGCGACCTGCTGCCCAGTAGGTTTGTGTCAGTCGTGACGGTCGTCATGAACAGCGACAAGACAGTCGGCGCGGAATTCCTGGAAGCGGCCGGGGTTGCTAATCTCAGCCTGAGCGCCGGTACGGGCGGCACGGCTGTGGCCACCCCGCTGGGCATCAGCGGCGGCCACCTGTATAACACGGGCACGGCGGTGACGCTCACGGCGACTGCGTCGTCGAACTACGAGTTCGTCAACTGGACGGGTGCGAGCGCGGGTTCCCTTGCCGATGCGACCAACCCGGTGCAGAACATTACCATGGACGCCGACAAGGAGTTTGTCGCGAACTTCCGTCAGGTGCTTAATATCACCGCAATCACGCCGAACAACGCGTGGATCTTCGGCGGTGTGGTGGCCAAGATCAGCGGCACGGGCCTGGGTGACTCGACCCAGTTCACGCTCGGCGGCAAGACGGTGTGGGGCTTCAATGCGGCGGCCGACGGCTCGTCGATTGACATCATCATCCCCGCAACGGACGACCGTTCGGACAACGCATTGGTCATCACGACCCTGACAGCAGCGCAGGGCGACGTGGTGACGCCGGCCCTTCCCTTCACCTACAAGCGTTACTTCGAGAACACGGTTACCGGCATGAACACCACCGCGTTCATCCTGGACGCGCCGGCCGTGGAGAACACGGTCAAGCTTGACACGGGCGGCGGGGACATCACCTCCGGCAACCTGATCATCCCGGGCCTGAACACCAGTGCGGCCCAGGTGTACGGCATCGTGCTGGACCAGAAACTGGTTGTGGGCGAAGTGAAGTCCACCACGGCGCCGGTGCCTGCGGGCGACCTTTCGGCAAGCCTGATCGACACGGCGGCCGCGGGTTCAGGCATCGAGAACAGCTACGACTTCAGCATCTTCCTGTACAAGAACGCCGAAGGCAAGACCACGCCGCCGGTGCTGACGGGGGTCTATGTGGACGCCAGTGCGGACCTTGGCGCGACACTCGGCCAGGGCGTCGATGCCAATGGCATCCCGAATGCCGGCACGGCCATGAAGGTCACGCTTCCGCTTGACGGCACGGGCCTGAGCTACGCCGACGTGCGCAAGGGCCTGGCCCTGTGGGGCATCGAGGCGCAGTACGACTACGTGAGCAACACCGAGTCCATCACGGACCCGAAGGT
>CAIJOU010000759.1 GCA_903822375.1 Candidatus Hydrogenedentota bacterium | reverse complement strand
GTCCGCCGCCGCGATTGGTGCGCACCGCGGTTTCCCATCGCGCCGGGCGCGACCCAATAAAACACCCCCAACCGCACAGGGCGGCAGCAGCGGGAGAAGCACATGTCGCGGCCGGCGGAAGGTCCCCTTCTTGCGGCAACGAAACTCCGCGAACGGGTGCGCCGCCGTCGCCGCGGCGGGAGAAAAAGGGTACAGGACCGCGAAAACTCTGCAATACGATAAATGGGGAAAAGGGAACCCGTTTGCAGTTACAACCCCGCGCCGCACATTGACTTGCGCCGTATGCCCATGCTAAAATAACGGTCCTTTTGTGGCATCCTTACGCGGCATTTCGCGCAGGGTCGGGCAGGGCTGAAATCGCGCTTTCGCATGGAACACACTTAGCATGTTTATTGGAAGTCAGACGACCAGCACGCTTATCGACGTTTTCCGCATTGGCATCTCGGAGGTCATCCGCGCGACCGGTCTTCCCGCCGAGGTGAAGTTCACCTGCGAGTTCTGCACGATCATCGCCAAAGGCGTCGACATGGCGGCACGCATCGACAACATGCGGGTCCTGTTCAACGCAAAGAACCCCGCCGTGAAGCAGGACGAACTGGAGAAGGCGCTCGCCTCCACGCGTGTCAACGGACGCATCAAGATCGAGGAGGGCACCATCATGGTCACGCTGCCCCCCTTCGAGTGGCGCCAAGTCCAGGCGCTGCTGCCCGTGGACGCGCTCGTCGAGCATTACTGCGCGCATTCGCTGCGGTCGCAGACCTGGGAACTGGAGGTGGAGTCCTACACCGATTCGGACTTCAACATCAACGTGCTCATCGAGGAGATGAAACGCCGCAAGGCCTCCGACCTCCACCTGCGCGCCGGCAACAAGCCCTTCATCCGGGTCGACAACGACCTGGTTGCCCTGGACCACTGTCCTGCCATCACCGCGGAGGACATGCGCAGGTTCATCCTGCAGCTTGGCGGGCCCAGTGAAATGCGCCTGCTCGAAACCGAGCGTGAATCCAGCTTCCAGTACCACGCCGTGGGCGTCGGCTATCTGCGCTGCAGCGGGTACATCAAGCAGAGCGCCATGGCGCTGGCCATCCGACTCATCCCCGAATCGCCGCTGCCCTTCACATCGCTCGGCATTCCGGACGTGGTCACCACGGTGTGCAACAAGCACCGCGGGCTCTTCCTCGTCTGCGGCGTTACCGGTTCGGGAAAATCCACCACGCTCGCCGCGATGATTGACTACATCAACGAGCGCCGGAAGAGCCACATCATCACGATTGAAGACCCCATCGAATACGTGTACAGCGACAAGAGCAGCATCATCTCCCAGCGGCAGGTGGGCCGCGACACGCACTCCTTCGCCAACGCGCTGCGCGGCGCGCTGCGCGAGGACCCCGACGTCATTCTCGTGGGCGAAATGCGCGACATCGAGACCATCCGCGCCGGCCTGAGCGCCGCCGAAACGGGCCACCTCGTGTTCAGCACGCTGCACACGACGACTTCGGTGGACACGATCAACCGCATGATCAGCTATTTCCCGCACGACGAGCGCGACCTGATCCGCCAGGAAATCGCCTACACGCTTCAGGGCGTGGTGTGCCAGCGCCTGCTCAAGAAGATTGGCGGCGGCCGCATCCCGGCCGTGGAGATCCTGCTCGGCGGCAAGCCGATTGTGCGCGACGCCATCCTGGACGGCGACCTCAACAAGCTCTACGGCATCATCGAAGTCGACAGCGACATGCGCAGCTTTGACCAGTACGCCGTGGAACTCTTCCAGAAGGGCATCGTGTCCCGCGAAGAGGCCATTTCCGCGTGCAGCAACGAGGAGGGCTTCGCCCGCGTCGTTTCCGGCATCAAGTCCTCCGAAGGCCGCAAGCTGCTTAAATAGCCCGTCCCCGCGCCGTTTCTACCAGTACGTGTAGAAGTAGAGCTCGGTCATCCAGCACTGGAAGGCCAGGAAGCCCAGCATCCCCCACAGCGGTTCGGCGGAGCGTGCCCGCGCGCACATGCGGACCACTGCCAGCGCCGCGGGCCCCACAAGAAACGGAAACAGGTACAGCGCCGACCGTTCGCCTTCGCCCCGGGCCAGGTACAGAAAGTTAAGCGCCACGGCCGCCAGCGCAAACGCCGCAAGGGTCGCGCGCGGCCCCATTCCGTTGACCGCAGTGTCATCCCCGGCCTGCACGGTTCGCGCCGCGACCATCTGCCGCAGGAACAGGAGCGACACCGGAATGCCCGCAAAGTAGAACCAGGTTGCGGGGTTGAAGATCAGGCGAAAAGTCCAGCCGGGATAACGGGGTGTGAACTGGTCGAGATTGTACTGGTCGAGATCAAACTGTGCCTTGCTTGCGCGCAGCGCACTGATGTAGTCGAAGCCCGACCAGAGCCGCACGAGTCCATGCACGGCCAGGAACGCCGCAAGCATGACCACCGCCGTGCGCAGCACCGCCCCGCGGGACTCGGCGCGCGCAAAGGCAAACAGGCCCGCCACGGCGAAGTAAACACCCACCCCCGCCAGCGAGAACGAAAGCAGCGTCGCCACCGCGTAGGCCACGCCGCCCGCCAGCGCGTAAATGGACCGTCCGCCGCGCAAGGACCGCTCAAAGCCCCACAGAGCCGCGAGGGTGAAAGGCGTGAACAGAATGTCGGCACTGGTCGCCGTGAAGAGCACCACCGAAGGCACCAGCGCATAGACCAGCACGCCCGCCAGGGCCGTGCGCGTGCCGAAACAAGCCCGGAGCCACCCATACAGGGGAAACACGCCGAGCGTGCCCAGGGCGGCCGTGGCCAGCGAAAGGATCAGCGCGTCGCGCGTGAAAATCCACGACATTATCCACAGCAGGGCGATGGGCCCCGGTGGATGCACCTTGGCGTGCATCGACAGGTACGGCCGCACCTTCGCGTAGTGGGAGAACAGGTCGTGTATCGTGCCCGTCTTGCCGATATCGCCCACATACTCGTAGGCATCACGCTGGTAGGCCTGTGCGATGCCCTGCGTGCCATGGCGCAGCATGGCCACCGTGCAGGCGAAGCAGAACAGGAACACGGCCGTGGCCGCCAGCGTGCGCCTTGTCTCCGCGGCCTCCGGCGCGGGTCCGAGCCCCGCCAGCGCCGCAGGCACGGACGATCGCGCCAGCACCGCCGCAAAGCCAAAGAAGATCGTCACCGGGCCGAGATGCCACGACAACTCGCGCAGGCTGCCCCGGAGCCAAGGCAGCCCGCCCCCCGGCGCGGCCCGCATCTGCATCACCGCCAGCGCGACCATGCCGGCCACGCCGAATAGGCAGGCAAGCACCGGTCCCGCGCCAATCGGCGCGGGCCGCAGCCCCGCGCGGCGGGTGGCATGCAGGGAGGCCAGCACCGTAATCCACAAGACCGCCAGCGGCACCACCGGCGTGGAGAATGCGGGCTGGTAGAGCGCGTAGAAGGGGGTCGGGTGGGCATAGATGCTTTCCACGCCGAGAATCCACAGCACCGACATGCCAAGCAGGTACGCCACCGTCGCCGCGAGGCTGGCGCGGAACAGGATTCTGCCTGCTGACATGTTCTTGGAGTTCATGCGCCCATTATGCCCCGCGCGCGGGGCGAAAATCATGCGGGGACAAACGGTGCGGGCGGTCTATGGCGCAACGGCCCACATCCCCCGGCCCTTCGGGCCACCCCCTTCAGAAGGGGGACTTGGGGCAGACGCGCGGTCCGATTGTGGCGCAACGCATCCCCCAAGCGACTTCAGTCCTCCCTGTCTTAACAGGGCGGTCCGCGAAAGCGAGGCGGGGGATGTTTCCTCCAATGCCAACCGTTTCCCTTTCCGGCAAAGCCGCCTCGGGAGGGCACGGCGCAGAAAGCCCGCTGTTTCGCACCTTCAGTGCACGCTTCGGGTGCGGCGTCTTTTCCCAGGGCGTTGCCCTGGGCTATCATTTTGCGGCCTTTCAGGCCTGAGTACGTTTAGGTGGCAGAGTATCAATCTGTTCAAGGCGGCTCTTGGCCGTTGTCCGTTGGCCCGAATGGCCTAAACATGAAAGCCCAGGGCAACGCCCTGGGAAAAGGTTTGCGAGAAAAAGGGGAGCCCTGAAAGGGCGGAACATGCCTAAGCCCGCAACGGATGCTTCCGGTCCTCCAGCGGCAGGGCCATCCGTTTACCGCTGCTGTGTGAGGTGAAGACGGCGGAGACCATTTCGAGCGCGGCGCGGCCCTGCTGAAGGCTTGCAGCGGGAGCGCGGTCTTCACAGATGGCCGCGAGCAGGTCGTTTATGAGGCGCGCATCGCGGTCCGCCGGGGGATGATACGATAGCCTTACGGCGCCACAAGGTTTATGTAATCGTTGTAAACGGTGGAGTAATAGCCCGCGCCGTCGAGGAACTGCACGCGAACGGTGTGGTGGCCCGGTCCTGCGGGCAGGGTGTAAGCGCTGGGGTTCTTCGGCGCCTCCCAAGCCGTCCAATGGGCGCCGTCGTCGCTGAAGCGCATCCTGGAGACACCGACCCCGGTGTCAGCCCAGCTTAGATTCAGCGTCACCGCCTGAGTCTTTGTGGTGGAAGCACCGTTGTTGATGAGGATCGAACCCGTGGGAGGAACTGTGTCCAATATAATGGAATCGCTGTAGACAGATGAGACCTCGGTATCACTGTTCGAAAACTGCACGTGAACCGTTCTAATTCCATCCGGACCTGCCGGCAAGGTATAGGCACGGGTGGAGTTTTTGCTCTCCCAAACTGACCAATGCGTGCCGTCATCACTAAAACGCATCCGCCGGACGACATCCTGTTGTTGATCTACTCCAGAGCCGCCAAAGGCCATGAGCTGTAACGTTACCGCCGGATTGCTGGTTGCGGAGCGGCCGCCGTTGATGGCAATCCTGCCCACAATGGGCGGGGCTGGACCCTTCGAATACGTCAGGCCCACTAGGTAGTTGCACCTCGTCTGCGTGCCCGCAGCCGGAGACTGGCTGATGACGCGGCCTGCCGGAACCGTGTTGCTGTATATCCCTGCTGTGTCGGCTACAGTAACCAGCGACTTCGCCTCGGACACCGTCTTGCCCACCAAGTTGAGCACCGTGCACACGCAATCGCCAGAGGACACCACTAAGTACACAAAGGCGCCGCACTGCACCGGGGTGTCCGCAGTCGGACTCTGGCTGATAATGTAGCCCCCCGGAATCGGGGGGTCTCCGTAGCATTGCACTCCCACGACCCTTTCCACCATACCCGCGGAGATAATCGCCGACTTTGCGTCGGATTCCTTCATGTTCACCACGTTGGGCACCGTGCAATCCGTCGCAGTTTGTGCCCGAGCAGGCGATGAAAACGCAAGCAGCGAACACAAAAGCACCCCCATCACTGTGACGTTTAGGAAGCCCAATTGCAGTCTCATGTCTCCTCCGATCGGTATTCTTTGGCCAGAAGCCGCCCCCAGTGTAGGGGGAAACACAGGCCGCCACTACCTCATTGCTTCGAGAAAGGATTGCGATCACGCCAGTCAGGCCCCCGGTTGGCTGCTGCTGGCTGGCGTGTACTGCCCGCTCCATTAAGGTTACCCCCCCCCCCCGTGTTTGTCAATTGTTTTCTTCGTTCAAAAGTAGATGCGGCAGACGCGCCGCGCGAAAGAAGAACGCCGCTGCTACGGCAGGGACAATGGGAGCAGCAATCATTTAGATTATGTCGGCAACGGATGCTTCCGGTCCTCCAGCGGCAGGGCCATCCGTTTGCCGCTGCTGTGTGAGGCGAAGACGGCGGAGACCATTTCGAGCGCGGCGCGGCCCTGCTGAAGGCTTGCGGAGGGGGCGCGGTCTTCGCGGATGGCGGCGAGCAGGTCGGCAGTGATGGGGGCGTAGCGGTCGGCGGAGGGGTGGGTGTAGGTAGTGACGGGCGCGTCGGGCAGGGGCTCCCAGCCGATGCCTTTCGCCGTGTCGGGCAGCCAGGCCGGGCTGCGCAGCACGCGAATGAGCGGTACGAAGGGGGTACCTTCCATGCGGATGTTGAGCACGCCCTCGGTGCCGTACACCTCGATCCCCCAGTGGTTGCCTTTCCCGCCGCCGCCGTGTTTGACACTGGAGTAGGCGCCGGTCACGCCGTGGTCAAAGCCGAACACGGCCTGGATGGTGTCGCCGACGATAGGGCCGAGCGGTTCGGTGGCCTCGCGGATGTCGGCGGGCGCGGCGGGATTGCCGTCGGCAAGGGCGGTCGCCTGGCACCAGTGCGTGTCACCCGCAATGGCCCGCATCAGGTCGAAGAGGTGGGGACCCAGCACGACCAAGTCTTCGCCGCCCGAACGGTGGTCCTCCTTGCCGCGCGCGCGCAGTTCCATGATCTGGCCGACGAGCCCCGCCTGCAGCAGTTTCAGGGCGTGGAGCACCTCGGGCACCATGTGCCAGTTGAGCGCGATGGCCCACTTGAGTTTCTTGGCGTCCAATGCCGCGAGCATCTCGTCCGCCTCGGCAAGGTCCATCGCCAGCGGTTTCTCGATGAAGCCGTGCGCGCCCACCGCGGCCGCTGCCAGCACGTACTCCTTGTGATGGACCGTGCAGCGCGGGCACACCGTCACGAGGTCGGGCCGTTCCTTTTCGAGCATCTCGCGGTAATCGCCGTAGCTGCGCTGCGCGCCGCATTCCGGCGCATGCTTGGCGCGGCCCGCCTCGTCCGGATCGCTGAGCGCCACAACCTCAACGTCGTCGCGCAGTTCCCATGCGCGGTGAAGGTCATGACCGTAGCCGCCCTGCTGCGTGTCGGCAATGATGCAGATGCGCAACTTCTTCTGGGGGGTGGTTTGGGCAAGGACTGTTCCGCAGGCCGCCAGCGCGGTGGCACCCAGGAATCCACGGCGGGAAATGCTCATATCCGCTTCCTTTCGTTCCGGTGCAGGGCTGGAAGCATTATAGCGCACAGACAAGGCGGCTCATGCCAATGATATAGGACGCTTGGACGTGCCAAAGTTTTGGAGTGCGGCGGCAGAGCGCAGCGGCGACGCCGCTTTTACTGGGAGGGTATTCTTGCGTGTCGTGGTGGAGGTTGAAGCGGCTTCCGGCCGCTCTTGTGCATTGATCGAACGCAGGACTGAAGAAGAACGCGGCAAGATGCCGCGTCTACGAGCCAAAGCGGTGTCGTTGCCACCGCAGTCCAAATGAAGCCGCCGCCCGCTTGGGAGCGGGCGGCGGGAAAGTGTGGAGTTGGTTTTCTTTTGGCGGACTCAGGCCTTCTTCTCTTCCTGGGCCATCTTGGCGTACTTGCCGATGAGCGCGGGCACCTGGTCGGGCTCCATGCCGCCGTAGACCTTGTCCTCAATCATAACCACGGGCGCCAGACCGCAGGTGCCCAGGCAGCGCGTGGCCTCAAGGGAGAACAGCTTGTCCTTGGTGGTCTCGCCGAAGTGGATGCCCAGTTCCTCCTGCAGCTTGTCGGCGATGCGCTCGGCGCCCTTGACGTAGCAGGCGGTGCCGAGGCACACGCTGAGCATGTACTTGCCGCGCGGCTCAAGCCGGAAGAAATGATAGAAGGTGGCGACGCCGGTCACCCGCGAGGTCGGCACCTGCAGGAGCTGCGCCACCGCGTCCATCTGCTCGGCGCTCAGGTAGCCGTAGTGGCCCTGAACCTTGTGCAGCACGCGGATGAGGTGGCTGTGCACGTGCTCGTCGGCCGTGCACTCCTCAATGAACGCGACGATTTCGGGCGTCAGCGCCGCCCTGGCGGCGTCCAGCACCTCTGCGCGGTTGTCGATCTTGGTCGTTGTTGTGCTCATCAGCGGATTCCTCTCGGCAGTCTGGGCGCGTAATGCGTGTGCAGCAGGTGGTGGGCCTTCTCGCCGCCCGCCTCGCCCAGGTAGTCGGCATAGATGGCCTGAATGGCCGGATTGTGGTTGGAACTGCGCAGTTTCTTGTGCGCATCGATCGAATAGAGCGCGCTGGCGCGCTTTGCCAGCAGTTTGGGGTCAAGAATCGTGTAGCCCGCGGGCGGATAGGGCTGTCCGCCGCCGCCGATGCAGCCGCCGGGGCAGGCCATGATCTCGATGATATGGAACTCTTCCTCGCCCTTGACGACCTTGTCGAGCAGCGTCTTGGCGTTGTGGAGGCCGTTCGAGATGCCGACGCGCAGCGTCAGCTCGTCGTTGACCTTCAGTTCGCGCACGCGCAACCCGTCGACGGCGCGCACTTCTATGAACTCCATCTGCGCGGGCGGCGCGCCGTTGATCACCTCGACGGCCATGCGCAGCGCCGCCTCAAGCACGCCGCCGGTGGTGCCGAAGATGTCGGCGGCACCGGTGGACTCGCCCATGGGCGTGTCGAAATCGCCGTCATCCAGCTCGGCCATGTTGATGCCGTAGCTCTTGATCATGTAGATGAGTTCGCGGGTAGTGATGACCGCGTCCGTCTCGGGGGTGCCGTCGGGCATGCAGAGTTCGGGGCGGCGCGACTCGAATTTCTTCGCCGTGCACGGCATCACGGACACCACGAAGATGTCCTTCGGGTCGATGCCGGCCTTTTCGGCGTAATAGGTCTTGATCAGCGAGGACATCATCGACATGGGGGAGCGGCAGGAGGACGCGTTCGGGATAAGCTCGGGATAGAAGCGCTCCATGAAGTTCACCCAGCCCGGCGAGCAGCTCGTCAGCAGGGGCAGGCGTTCGCCCTTCGCGAAACGGCCCAGGAACTCGGTGGCCTCCTCAATGATCGTGAGGTCGGCGGTGAAGTTGGTGTCGAACACCTTGTCGAAGCCGAGGCGGCGCAGCGCGGTGACCATCTTGCCGGCGGCCGGCGTTCCGGGCTCCATGCCGAAGCCCTCACCCACGGTGGCGCGGATGGCCGGCGCGGTGTGCACGACGACGTGCTTGGCCGGGTCTGCCAGCGCCTTCCACACGCTCGCGGCGTAGCTCTTTTCGACGAAGGCGGCGGTGGGGCAGGCGGCGGTGCACTGGCCGCACTGGATGCACACCGACTCGTCCATGTTCGCGTTGTGCGCCGGTGCCACGAAGGTTTTGAACCCGTGCGACTGCTGGCTGAGGTTCTCGACGCCCTGCACCTCGGCGCAGACCCGCACGCAGCGGCCGCAAAGGATGCACTTTTCAGCATCGCGCACGACGGACACGCTCGAGTTCTCAATCGGGAAGCGCTTGCGCTCGCCGTCGAAGATGCGGTGGCGCACACCGAGCGAATACGCCAGGTTCTGCAGCTCGCAGTTGGCGTCACGCTCGCAGGTGAGGCACGCGCGGGGATGGTTGTCCAGCAGCAGCTCCACGATGTCGCGCCGCGCCTGGCGGATGGCCGGGCTGTTGGTCTGCACCTCCATGCCCTCGGTGCACTGCGCGCTGCACGCGGTGAGGTAGCCGGGCGCGCCCTTCACGTCCACGATGCACACGCGGCACGAGCCCTGCAGGCTCAGTTTCGGGTGGTAGCACAGCCGCGGGATCTTGATTCCCAGCGTCCGTTCGGCGGCTTCCATAATCGTGGTGCCTTTTGCCACGTTCACATTGACGCCGTCTATGGTCATGTTCACCATTTGCTGCTCGCTCATATGTCACCTTTGTCTTCCGGCCATGCCGGTATGCCGCACTCTCAAGCCGTTCGCAGCCGTTCCGGACTACAGCCGGTTCACCGCGTCGAAGCGGCACACCTCGAAGCAGCGGCCGCACTTGATGCATTTTCCCTGGTCGATCAGGTGGGGTTCTTTGCGCGTGCCGCTGATGCAGTCGACCGGGCAGTTGCGGGCGCACATCGTGCAGCCCACGCACTTGTCCGCGTCGACCTCGTACTTGATCAGCGCCTTGCATTTGCGCGACACGCAGCGCTTGTCGTGGATGTGGGCCTCGTATTCGGCCCGGAAATGCTTGATGGTGCTCAGCACGGGGTTCGGCGCGGCCTTGCCCAGCCCGCACAGCGAGCTGTTCTTCACCAGCATCGCCAGACGCTCCAGCTTTTCGATGTCGCCGGCCTCGCCCTTGCCCGCAGTGATGCGCTCCAGGATCTCGAGCATCCGCTTCGTGCCCTCGCGGCACGGCGTGCACTTGCCGCACGACTCGTCCTGGCAGAAGGTGATGAAGAATTTCGCCACGTCGACCATGCAGTCGTCCTCGTCGAGGACGATCATGCCGCCGCTGCCCATGATGGAGCCCATCTTGCCCAGCGTGTCGTAGTCGATCGGCGTGTCTATGAGCGACACCGGGATGATGCCGCCGGCGGGACCGCCGGTCTGCACGCCCTTGAGCGACTTGCCCTTGGCCACGCCGCCGCCGATGTTGTAGACCACCTCGCGGATGGTGGCGCCCATGGGCACCTCGACGAGGCCGGTGTGGTTGATTTTGCCGGCCAGCGCGAAGACCTTGGTGCCGCCGCTCTTTTCCGTGCCCACCTTGCGGAACCAGTCGGCGCCGAAGACGAACAGGGCCGGGATGTTTGCAAAGGTTTCCACGTTGTTGATGCAGGTGGGCTTGCCCCAGAGGCCGCTTTGGGCCGGGAATGGGGGACGGATGCGCGGCTGGCCGCGCTCGCCCTCAATGGAGTGAATCAGCGCGGTTTCCTCGCCGCAGACGAAGGCGCCCGCGCCGAGCCGTATTTCCAGGTCCAGACTGTAGTCGGAGCCGAGGATGTTCTTTCCGAGCAGCCCGTTCTTGCGGCACACGCCGATGGCGTGCTCGATGCGCTTGATCGCAAGCGGGTATTCGGCGCGCACGTAGAAGAAGCCGCGGGTCGCCCCGACGGCGTATCCGGCGATAATCATGCCCTCGATCACGCTGAACGGGTCGGACTCCAGCATGCTGCGGTCCATGAAGGCGCCCGGGTCGCCCTCGTCGGCGTTGCAGATGATGTAGCACTCGTCCTTGACGTTCTGGCGGGTCAGTTTCCATTTCAGGCCGGTCGGGAAGCCGCCGCCGCCGCGGCCGCGGAGCTGCGAGAGCGTCACCTGGTCGACCACCCAGTCGGGGTCGCCCTTGCCCAGCACGTCGTTGAGCGCCTTGAACCCGCTGTACTGAATGTATTCGTCCAGGCTTTCGGGATTGATGACGCCCGCGTTGCGCAGGGCGATGCGCTTCTGGCGGTTGAAGAAGACGACGTCGCCGTACAGATTGAAGAAGCCCTGGTTGATGGAGGTCTCGTTGGACACCAGGCTCTCAACGACCCGGCCCTCCACCAGATGCTCCTTGACGATTCGGGCCACGTCCTCCACGCTCTTGACGTTGTAGACGATGTTGTCCGGCCGGATGTGCACGCTGGTCGTGTGCTCCGCGCGGGGCATGGAGCAGAAGCCCAGGCAGCCCGTGGGAATGAGCTGCACTTTCTTGGCGTCGAGTTCCGCGGCGGCAAGTTGCTGGCGGAAGGTTTCAACCGCGCTGCCGTTGATGCAGCAGCCGCAGTGCTGGGCGTCGCAGACCAGCACCTGGTAATCGGGCGCCGTGTCCGGACGGTCGAGCACCTGCTCGCCCATCAGCTCGCCGCCGAGCACATGATGCATGAAGATCTGGTGGGCCATGTCCCGGTCCACCTGCTGGTACTTCACCGGCATCTTGCCCGGCACGAAGATGCCCACGATGGGCTCGCGGCTGCACCGTCCGGTGCAGC
Source organism: Candidatus Hydrogenedentota bacterium (assembly GCA_903822375.1). Taxonomy (GTDB): domain Bacteria; phylum Hydrogenedentota; class Hydrogenedentia; order Hydrogenedentales; family CAITNO01; genus CAITNO01. The sequence continues at coordinate 16,493 of CAIJOU010000759.1, read as the reverse complement.
CTGTCCGGTGCAGCAGGATGTCCTTGCGGCCGCTGGTCCGGATGCTCTTCTCGAACTCCTGCCAGACCTCCAGCGCGCCGGCCGCGTTTTCGCAAGTCGCCGAACCGACCTGTATCCGGATGGTGTTTTCCGGACAGGCCTCGGCCAGCCGCGCCTTGGCGGCATTCACCAGTTCCTGGTACGTGTTGAGCACTGTTGTGTTCATGGATACCCCGATTCTCGCAACGGTTTACCGAGGACGCGTGCATTGCGCCCATGTGATTGACCTTGACCCTGCAACCCGCGAATCAGCATGCAAAGAAGCACCCCGAGATAGCGCGTTACGGTTTGGATGGAATTGTAGAGCGCGGCGGGTACGTGTATTCAAGAACTTCTTTTGGTAAGCATGGTGAACTTTTCCGGATAAACATACGTTTTTGTACGTGTTTTTCCCGGAAAACATGCTGGGCCACAGAAAAAAAGAAAAAAAGCGCGGATAGTGGAAGAATGGCGATGATTTCCGGCGAGATTAGGGCAGATAGCCCTGGGGATTGACCGGCTGTCCGTTCTTGCGGACTTCGTAGTGCACATGCGGGGTGCTCGCATTGCCCGTACTGCCCACGGCGCCGATGATCTCGCCGCGCTTGACCTCTTGGCCCTCTTTGGCAAATTCCTTGTCCAGATGGGCGTAGTAGGTTGACATGCCGTTTTCGTGGTCCACCACCATCACATTGCCGTAATCGCCCTCCCGGCCGGCAAAAGCCACTTTTCCCGTGGCCGTGGCGCGCACGGGGGTGCCCTTGGCCGTCACGAAGTCGATTCCCTTGTGAAAACGGCCCCTGCGTTTGGCGCCAAAGGTGGAGGTGACGTACATGTTCTTGGTGTCCACGGGGCAGATGGCGGGCTGGTTGGGCGGGATTTTGCGGTTCGCCGCTTTGGGCGACCGCTCCTGGTCTGAGGGCCAGGGTCCGCGCCCGTGGGCGCAGCCCTGACTGATTGCGATGACGGCGGCGGTAAACAACACTACCCCGTATCGTACCGTTCTTTTCAGCCCATGCATGCCGTGGAGGAACTCCCTTAGGCCTTGACTGCGGGGACTTTACCACACCCTTTTTCGGCGATGCAACCCGAAGACCCGGGCAATTTCACCCCCTCAACCCCGGTGCAACACCACGCCAAGGGGGTGCCGGGACCGGCCGAAAGGCACGGCGGACACCGTGTTCAACTGCGCGCACAGCGGGATGTCGGACTCTTTGTGGATGCGGCGCAGCTTCTCGGCGTGCGGTGCGCTTTGAAAGAGCGCCTCGATTCCGTCCGCGTCGATCAGGGGGCGCCAATGCTTGTACAGGGCATGCCCTTCGCCGATGGAAGCATCCAGACCGCGCGCCTGGGACTCCTCCATCGCGCGCCGGGCGAGCGCCACGGCCGCCACCCAGTCCTCCTGCGCGTCGAATGCAGGGTCGTCCATCAGGCCGGCGGGAATGATGACGAGTTCCGCGCTCCGCGCCGCGGCCTGGTTCAGCGCGGCACGCACCGCCGCGGTGGCATTGGTCGGTGCGCCCATCATCACCGCCGCCGCTCCCCAGGCCTGCACCAGCCGTCCCGCGCCGGTGGTCGTGGTGAAGATTACGCGCCGACCGGCCGCAGGCAGCGCCTCGGCGGGGCTGTTGCCATAATCGAACCCTTCCGGCGGCAGGCCGCCGCGCTCGCCGTAGAGCAGGGCGTCGGGCCAGTCGGCCCGCGCGGCGAAGGCTTCCTCCACCTCGCGCACCGCCAGAATTTCCAGCGCCCCGGCCTCCAGCAGTGCCGCCGCCGTGGCGCTCGCGCGCAACGCGTCCACGACCACCGCAACCGCACCCCGCTCCCGGGCAAAAGCGCAACCGGGCTCTCCTTCCATAATATGAATGTTCATGCCGCTCCTCTTGTTTTCATATGTGCCGGTATGCGGCGGGATGATACCATACAGCAGTTCTGCGCGAAACGCAGCTCCGTCATTTCCGCTCTCGCGGGGATGACGGAGCCGTGCGCATGAATGAAACGTTACTGAGGAGAACCGACCCATGCCGTTCAACGCGAAACGCTATGACAATATGACATACCGCCGCTGCGGGCGCAGCGGCCTGCACCTGCCGGCCGTGTCGCTGGGGCTGTGGCACAACTTCGGCACCCGCGCGGACCATGACAACTGCCGCGCCATGCTGCGGACCGCCTTTGACGCGGGCGTCACCCATTTTGACCTGGCCAACAACTATGGGCCCGAACCCGGCGCGGCCGAGACGCGGTTTGGCCAGATTCTCAAACAGGACTTCGCCGAACACCGCGACGAACTCATTATCTCCACCAAGGCGGGCTACCACATGTGGAACGGCCCGTACGGCGAATGGGGCAGCAAGAAGTACCTCGTGGCCAGCCTTGACCAGTCGCTGAAAAGGATGGGCCTGGACTATGTGGACATCTTCTACTCGCACCGGCCGGACCCGAACACGCCGCTGGAGGAGACCATCGGCGCGCTGGAGCAGATCGTGCGGCAGGGCAAGGCCCTCTACGCCGGGGTCAGCAACTACCGCGGCGCATTCTTCGTGCAGGCCGCCGAACTGGTCCAGCGGCGCGAATGGGCGCCGCTCACCATCCACCAGCCGCGTTACAGCATCTTTGACCGCTGGATTGAGGGCGACCTGCTTCAGTACACGGCCGCCTACGGCACGGGGGTGATTGTGTTTTCGCCGCTGGCGCAGGGACTGCTGTCCGACAAGTACCTCGATCCCGCGAACCCGATTCCCCCGCAGTCGCGCGCCGCGGACCCTGACGGATTCCTCCAGGCCCACCAGGTCACCCCGGAGCGGGTGTCCCAGGCGCGGCAGCTCAACGAGATCGCCAAGAAGCGGGGGCAGTCCCTCGCACAGATGGCCATCGCCTGGACCCTGCGCGACCCGCGCGTGACCAGCGCGCTCATCGGCGCGCGCACCCCGGCGCAGGTCACGGAATGCGTCGCCTCACTGGAGCGCCTGCATTTCGACGCCGAAGAACTGGCGGAGATAGACGCCATCGCGCCGAGGTGAGCCCGGACGAAGAACGGAAGACCGACGCGCTGGAGCGTGCTATTTTTTCGCCGCCACCGGAGCGCGGTCGGCCGTTGCCGGCAGCGCCGGGAAGGGCGCGTGCGGTTCGGCCTGGTACCAGTAGGCGACGGAGGCTATGTCATCGGCAAGTTTCTTGTACTTGCCGTCTTTCCCCCAGCCGAGCGCCTGTATGGTGACGCGCAGACTGTTGTCGTAACAGATGGGGTCCTGAATATGCCACCGGTACAGACTCCAGAGGCTGGGCGGGGGCGCGTTATCATTGGCGGCCAGCGTCGTGCCCATGTAGGCCGTGGTGTACGTTTCGGGGAAGCCATAGCTGCCGCCGAAGTAATCCTCCGTGCCGGTGCCGCAGATTGTTGGGAAATCGCTGTCGCCGTCCATGTAGAACTTGACCTCGCCCTCGCCGAACCAGCCCTTCTCGAACTGCGTCCACGCGAGGAAGGTGCCCGCATAGCGGCCCTTTCCCCTGACACCGTCGAGGATGACGTAGGGGTTGACCTCGTCGGTTTTGGCGCGGCGCCACTGGGCGTGGAAATACGCGGCATTGTCGGGCACCGGCGTTTCCGCGTAGGTGATCTGGTAGGCGAGCAGGGTCAGGTCCTTGCCGGACTCGTTGGTGAAGGTGACCCTGGCGTGTTTACGGAACGGCATGGGCCAGTAACAGTTGAGCGCGTTGTGCGGGTTGACCACCACGGCCAGCGAGTTCACCCGGGCCACCTGCTCGTGCCCGACGGCGAAGAAGTCCGGCGCGGGCACCTCGATGGAGGGTGTTTCCTCGGAATCCCAGAAGAACCGGAGCACCTGGGAACGGTTCCACTCCTCCGCGGCCATCCAGACATGCTGGACCGTGCCGGGCCCGTCCACGTCCATGAGTGTCGCGGTTTCTCCCGCGTTGACCCGCAGGAACGGCCGCACCTTCCAGCCCTGGCCCAGGTCGTCGGCGGCGCGGGCGGATGCGGCGGGCTTGGGTTCATCGGGATGCGGGACCGCCATGCCGCCTTTGCCCTTTTCCCCCGTGGGGTTCTCAGCGCAGACAGACCTCGTCTTCATGCCGTCCAGCACTGGAAGCGTGTTGAGTCCGCCGAAGAGGCCGGCCGCCGCGGGGGGCGCGGGCACCGGTGGCCGCGCGTGGACAGGGAGGCCGCACAGGGCGAACAACACGGCGGCGGAGAAGAGCGTTCTGAACATGGCCGTTCCTCCAGGAGGTTTTGCAAACACCTTAGAATAACATTCCCCGACCGCCTTTCGGCGGTCACCCCTTTTGAAGGGGGACTTAGAGCAACATCCCAGACCACCCTGCCGAAGGGGGAAAAGCATCTTCAGGGGGCAAGGACTGGATTCTATCTCTTCTCCCACTGTTTTGACCATCTGCGGATGAAAACCCGGTGCAGATGCCGTCAAACCGTCTATTTTGCCCGCGCCTGGGGCGCGAGGTCATGGACCATCTGCTCCGCCACCATGTCATAGGCGGCGGGATTGGGATGTCCCCAGAAGGTCTGGTTGGAGTCGGCCAAACAAATCTGACCGGGCGAAAGCGAACGCCGTTCGAAGAGTTGCGTGTAATCCAAGACCGGAATCTGGAGCTTTTCCAAGCGCTGGCCGAATGACTTTTCATGTTTTGCGGAGACTCCCGGGTACATCAGACAGACGAAGCGAAGTCCCGGCGCTTCGCGTTTGGCAGTGTCGGCGCATTCTCCGATCAGCTTCGCCATCAGTTCCTCGCCCTGAGTTGGCAACGGTTCCGTCTGCTGCCGTTGGGGCAGACGGTTTGCCAGGAAGTGGGCCAAATGGAACCTGGACAGGTGCCGCAGGAAGAGATACTGAAGCGGGGAGCGGTCAAAGAAGGTGCCGGCATACACGACATGATCGTCCCGCAGTTCAAGCCAGGGAAGGTCGGACAACCAGTTGCTGAGGATGTCGGGACTGCCGACCAGGCGGTCCATGTGGCTGTCGATGAAGGTGTATACGATGATTCCGGTGCAGTCTTTGTATTCCTGCAGGGCCCCCAGGCGGTTTATCAGCAGCCACATGTGCTGCGGACCCCACCCGGGAAACCCGCAATTCACCGTCGTGCATTGGGAATCTCTGGCACAGTAGCGCGCGGGCAGGGTCTCCCCGTCGGCGACGCCCGAACCAAAGGTATAGGAACACCCGAAGAACAGGGCGGCTTGGGCGGCCTTGTCTTCCGCCGAACAAGGCGTGCAGCGGTGACCGTGCGCGTCAATGGTGTACACGGCGTCGTACACGGCCTGAACTCCGCGCCGGACGTGGTGCTTCAGGACGGTGTTGGGAACGGGCTCGTAACTCAGCAATCCGCCGTGCCGGATTTCCCCCTCGATCTTGTCTGAGAATGGAGAAGTCCCGACGGACCGGGCGAGACCGGCTTTCACCCTCAGGGCAAGCTCAGCCCCGGCAAGCAGGAGCGCCACGGCCAGCAGCCCCAGCAGGACCGCCAGCATGTTGCCCGCGTATCGTCGAACTGTCTGGCCGAGCGGCACTTTCGGCATTTGACACGCACCCATGGAACCCATTCCGTCGAGGCGGTGAATTCCCTGTCGTTACCGAGAAATCCCCGGGAGGCACCCCGACTTGGCGCCTTCCCATCGCCATGACACGGCCTTTGGCCGTGTCCAACAAGCACCGGACAAAGCAGAGGGAGGCTTCAGCTCATTTCCCCTCCCACTGCTTCGAATACTTGCGGATGAAGACCTGGTGCATGACCCAGGCTTCGAACTTGCCCAGCGACTTGGCGCCGCCGAGGAACTCGGCCTCGATGTAGGCCTTGCAGCCCTTTTCGAGGACCTGACAGCAAAGCAGCGCCTCGTCGAGCGTGCGGCCCAGGCAGATGGCGCCGTGGTTGGCCATGATGGCGGCCATGCGGCCCTTGAGCGCCTGCATGGTCTTGCGCACGATCTTCTTGGTGCTGGGCAGGGCGTAGTCGGCCACGCGCACGCCGGGACCGATCATCTGGGCCACGTCGTCCAGGATGGGCGGCAGTTCGCGGCGGGCCGCGGCCAGCGTGGAGGCATGCGGCGAGTGAACGTGTATGACCGCGTTGATCTCCGGGCGTTCACGGAAGACGGCGAGGTGCAGGCCGCGTTCGCTGGACGGCTTGGGCCCTTCCCAGGTGTCCGTGGCGAGATCGACAATGGGCAGATCTTCCGGGGTGAGCGTGGCGTAGTCGGCGCCGCTGGGCGTGATGACCATCTTGTCGCCGACGCGCACGCTGATGTTGCCCCAGGTGCCGATGACGAGTCCCGTCTCCACCAGTTTGACGCCCATGGCCAGCACGGCCTGGCGGGCCTGCGCGATGTCGTTCATTATGTTGCTTCCTTTTGCTTATTCTTGCTCTTGCTCCTAATCTTAATCTTTATCCTCTCTTCAAGCATCCTCTGGTGAAAGCAAGAGCAAGATTAAGAGCAAGAGCAAGAGAATAGATTCTCAAGCCTTCAGCAGCGACTTGTCGGCCTTGGAGAGCACGCGCTCGAAACGCACCAGCGCGTCGTCGATGACCGCGTCCGTGTCGGCCATGCTCGTGTAGAGCCGGCTGCCGGCGAGTGTGACCAGTCCCTCGGCCGCATAGGCCGCGCCGTACTCCTCCATGCAGTGCTTGCGCGATTTGATCTCCTTCAGCACGCGCAGAATGTGGAGGTAATCGAGCTTGATGAACATGGCCGCCACCGTTTCGAGGTGGCAGATGGAGCCCTGGTTGTAGGCGGCGAAGGGCAGGCCGAGTTTTTGGATCATGGCCTGGAGGCCCTTGGTGATGCGGTCGCCGGCCTGTCCCGCCTTGACGCAGGCGTTGGTCCGCGCGATTTCCTGGATGGCGAAGAAGCCCGCCGCAGCGCTCAGCGGATTGGCCGCAAGCGTGCCGCCCACGTAGGCGCGCTTCTTGCCGCTTTCCAAGCCCGCCGCCATGAGCAGCATCAGGTCGCGCCGTCCGCCGACGCCGCCCGCGGCGGGATAGCCGCCGGCCACCACCTTGCCGAACACAGTCAGGTCGGGACGGATGCCGAAATAGCCCTGCGCACCGCCCAGGCCGACGCGGAAGCCCGTGACCACCTCGTCAAAGATCAGCAGCGCGCCGTATTTGTCGCAGAGCGCGCGCACGCCCGCGTTGTAATCCTTGTCCACGGGCCGCGTGCCGCTTTCGGGGCCGACCGGTTCGAGAATCACCGCGGCCGTGCCGCCGCGCAGCCGGTTGCAGAAGAGCACCCGCTCCAGCGAGGCGAGGTCGTTCGGCGCGGCCTCGTGCGTGTACTTCACGCAGGCGCGGGGAATGCCGTGCGCCTCGAAGCGTCCGCTCTTGGGCAGTTTGAGACTGTAGACCATCTGGTCCGACCAGCCGTGGTAGGCGCCGCCAATCTTGATGACGCGCTTGCGCCTGGTGGCCAGGCGCGCCACGCGCAGTGCCGCCATCACCGCCTCGGTGCCGCTGCCCAGCATGCGGAACATCTCCACCGCCGGCATGTGCTGGTTGATCTCCCGCGCTATCTTCAGTTCGAACTCGTGGAAGAGGCCCGTCACCGGGCCGCATTTGCGGAGCAACTCGATTACCGGCTCCAGCACCGCCGGCGGGTTGGAGCCGAGCACCGTCGGTCCGCCCGCCTGCAGGAAGTCGATGTATTGGTTGCCGTCGATGTCGTAGAGGTAGGGGCCCTCGGCGCGGTCAATGACCAGCGGGAAGGGGTAATTGAACGAGAGATTGTGCTGCACGCCGCCGGGGATGAACTGCTTCGCCTCCCCGATCATCGCCTTCGACTTGGGGCATTTGTCGTCCAGTTGCTGCAGATAGGCCTGCATCGCGTCGCGCTTCAGCGCGACCGGCGGGTGCTGCATCAGCCTGGCTATATTGGCGTTAATGACCCGCGCATCGGGGTATTCAGATATGGCGTAGGACATGGGATGCTTTCCTTGTTTCAAAGCGACAGGGCAATGGGGATACTCAACCGAGTGGAGAATATACGACAATTTCGGACCCGTTCCCAAGTTGTGCCTGGGAAGGACCCGGTCCGCGAAGTCATATTTCGCGTTCCTCCCTGCGAAGTGCAACTTCGCAAACAGGGACGTTCCCAAGTGCAACTTGGGAACGAGGGGGAAACTTGGGAAGGAAAGAAAATTTGGGAACACGGCGTGCATTTCCCTTGACAGACCAATCACTTTTTGCTATATGAATGGCGGCTGGACGTTATGCGTCCCGCCCTCTGACCAGGGACCTGCGGGCGGTCCTTTCAAGGGTCTGGCGTTCAGGTCCTTATAGAAGCGCCCGATTCCCAAGGTGTATGGACTGACCATATGCCTGAACAGAAATGGAGGATGGAGAAATGGCGTGCAAGTGCAAGACTGAGAAGGCCGTTGTGAAGGCTCCGGCCGCGAAGGAAGCCGCAGTGGCGAAGCCGGCTGCCAAGAAAGCCGTTGCCAAGAAGCCGGCGGTTGCCAAGAAGCCGGCCGCCGCGAAGAAACCGGCGGTGAAGAAGGCCGTTGCGAAGAAACCCGCCGCCGCAAAGAAACCGGCCGCTGCAAAGAAGCCCGCCGCGAAGAAAGCTGCCGCGAAGAAGTAGCAGGCATCGGAGGTTGACCGCCCACCGGGCCTTGCCAAGTGGATGACGGTCGACAAAGCAGTGAGACCGCTATTCAGCCTCGTTCCCAGGTTTCGCTTGGGAACGAGGTCGTTTTTGCAGTTGAACTTCGGCGGGGGACGCGAAGTACAATTTCGAAGACAGGGACGTTCCCAAGTACAACTTGGGAACGAGAGAACGAGAGAAACGCGGCTTCCGCGCGAAGGCAGTGACATGGTCGCCGCTCTCAATATTGAACCGGTCTCTCGCGTCTCTTAATCTCGCCTCAGCTCTACTTGGCCCCGGGGGGTGCAACCGCCTTTGTCTCCACCTCCGCCTTCTCGTCCTTCTTCTCGTCCAGTTTGCTGACATGCTGCATGAGTGTAGCCGCCAAACCCTCGAGCGCGCCGGAACCGTTGCCGCCGGCGACGAGGATGTTGGGCACGAACTGGACCTTGCCTTCGGAGAGCGCGGTGATGACGTTGACGAGGGTGGTGGAGGTTTGACCGAGGGCCTCGACCTGGGCGCGGTAGCCTTCGGCGCGGGCGAGGCCGATGGCCTTGACGCTGGCACCCTGGGCGAAGCCGGTCTTCTCGATGTAGGCCGCATCGCCCTGGCCCTCGGCGGTGCGAGCGCGGGCGTTGTTCTCCTTGATCGTCACGCCGACGGCGGACTTGGCGAGTTCGGCCTGCATGTCGGCCTGCCCCTTGGCCTGCTCCATGTCGATGCGCACGTCCTGGGCGGTCTTCTGCTTCTTGAAGGTCTCGACCTCCTGGTTGGCGATTTCGCGCTCGGTCAGCACGGCCACCAGTTCGACGGGCAGAATCACGTCCTGAATGTATACACCCTTGGTCTCGACCTGGTACTGCTCGACAAAGGACTTGATGTGCGCCAGGGCCTCCTCCTGCACGTGCTGGCGCGTTTCGATGAAGGTGATGGCGCGCATGCTTTGCAGCTTGTCGCGGAAGTGGTTGCCGATGACGGCCTGCAGGACCTCGTTGACGAGGTTCTGCATGGTGCCGACCATGGAAATCACCCAGGGCGCGCGGGTGTCGGCGATGTGGATCTGGACCTGCAAATCGATTTTGAACTCAAAGCCCTCGCAGCTTTTCGCCGTAATCTGGCTGAGCTGCCGGTCCAGGCTGTGCGCCTGCGAGACGGCGTTGGCCCAGTTGAGCGTGAGGATGCTGGTGAGCACGATCTCGGCCTGGTAGCAGCGCGGGTTGAGCGCGTATTTGCCGGTGCGCAGCGGCTCCTGCCAGATGCCCCGGTGGCCGGGCCGCACGAGCGAGCCGAACTTGAACTCCTTGCCGGAGGTGTCCTCCATGGACAGGCCCACGTAGGCCTTGACCACGGCGACCTCGCCCTGCTTGACGACGAGCATGGGCATGGCCTCGACGCGGACGAGGAAGGGGTTGAGCGTGTAGGCACCGTAGAGCAGCGGGTCGTGCTGGAGGCCGATGGTACCGCCGCCGTCGAGGAAGGCTTGGAAGTCCTGGTAGTTGTTGTGCACGTTGTTCTTGCTGCCCAGGATGCAGTCGATCATGTCGGCGTCGCGCGCGCCGTTTTTCTCCAGTTGGGCGATGTCGGAAAAGCCGCCGAGGCGGCTGGCAATGGCGCCGGAGGGCAGCGGGTCGCCCTCAAGCGTGGTCACGATGCCGACGACATCCTCAATCTCGCCCTTGTCGCCGCGGGCGCGGGGCGCGATGCGCAGGATGTCGAGCTGCCACAGTTCGAGCCCGAAGGTCTGCGGCATGAGCCCGCCCTTGGAGTTCTTTATCGCCTGCAGGTCGGGCGAAATGGGCACGCCATACACCCGGTTCTTGGTGATCACCAGAAAGGCGACCGGATGGATGGGCATGAGCGTGCCCGGCGGCATCACGGGCCGCTGCACGCCTTTTTGCCCGCCGTTGGCCATGAACACGGCCAGGTCGGAGAAGTTGCCGAATACGGGCTTGTACACGGCGGACTTGGCACCGATGGGCAGCCCGCTGCCCACCTGCGCGATGACCACCCCGATCTCACCGGCGGGGACCTGCACCCAGGGGTGCTTGTCGACACGGTAGACCACCCAGAACTTGAAACGCAGGCCGGGCATGAGCAATGCGGCCTGATAGCCCGCCTCACCGTGGAACGCGATGGGATTGTCGCTGGGCAACTTCTTCCAAGAGAAGCGTTTCATGACCAGCCCGACCTCTGTCGGGCCGATGCGCCGGATGGACGGCAGCACCAGAATCAGTCCCAGAAAAAGGACAACAATAGCTGCAATGCCCGCAAGACTCATGGAAACTCCCTCCAACATTGTGCCGACAAGCGGCGGGTCCCCTGACTGCAGAATACGTCCCCAAGCGCAACGCGCGGGACGCATTTAATATAGGAGTGCGGACCGACTTTGTCAATGAAATCTTCGCCGCTTCGCATGGTCATGGGAAAGTCCCCTTCCGGCCCGGGAATCAACAGCGGCATGTGAGCGGAAGAAGTTCTGTGCTCCGGCGCCGGCCCGGGTTCATGATTCATCTGTTCGCTTCCCACCCCCCTGGAAAGTTCCCCTTGCTTTGCCGACACGATGCTCACCGGGGCGTTTTGCACACGCAGGGTAAACTCTTTACAGACCTTCGGGAATATCCGGGAAGAATACCCATGGTTGGATGCCCAAGTGTTGAGAAGTTCTGAACAAAGCTCCGGTATTTGGCTTCCAAAAGGGACTTTTCGGCGGAGTAAAGGGCGTAACGCAAATAGGAATTGCCACCCTTCTTCGTTTTAAGGGAATTTGGCATGATGACGGAAGGGCCAAAGTTATCCACAATCTTTCCACACCTCTCTCAAGGCCCATGTCAGCCCTGGAATATTTTCCGTCCTGAGTCATAAAGTATTATTTTATAGGATGTTAGAGTACTTATCCACCGTTCCTCCACCACTTCTCAATACGTTCAAACTGAGCATAACTCGGGAATAATTCACTGGCAGGAATAGGCCGCAACGGAGATGAGATGTTCATAAAGTGTAAGCATGCTCCACACGCCCATGACCATTTTATGCGGCGAAGGGATGTGCATTTCGGCACAACCCTTCATGGCAAAACCAGTTACATCAGTCCTGCAAGAATCGGAGGAGGCAACGCATCAGGGACATTTCATTCTCTTGAAAGAGGTGCGGCGATTATCTATTGACAGAGAAGAGAACTAAGGCCGGTTTGCGTATTGTCACTGAACCTGACACAATAGGGTGATTCAACCCGGGAATCCCCCATGCGCATCATTGCCGGAATTGCCCGGGGGCGACGCATTGAATCGCCCGCCGGATGGTCGACCCGTCCCACTCTGGACCGGGTGCGGGAAAGCCTGTTCAACATTCTCGCGCCGCGCGTGCCCGGTGCGGCCTTTCTGGACCTGTTTGCAGGCACCGGCGCAAACGGACTGGAGGCATTGAGCCGCGGCGCGGTGCGGGCGGTCCTTGTGGACAACGACCCCGCGGCGCTGGCCGTCATTCGCCGCAACACCACCCTGTGCGGATTCACGGACACGGCGCAGTGCCTGCGCCTGGACCTGCCAACCGGCCTTGACCGGATTCCCGGCCCCTTCGACCTTGTCTTTGCGGACCCGCCCTACGCCTACACACAAGCCGAGGCACTGCTGGAGGGACTGGCCACCCACAATCTTGTGGCTCCCGGCGGCCGCATCATCTATGAGTCCGCCCGCAAGACGCCCCCCCCCGATATCTTGGGGCGTTGGACCCTCTTCCGCCGCGCAGAATACGGTGACACCGCCCTTTCTTTCTACTCTTGACACCGCATCTAGTATCTGATATCCTGATTGCGCAGGAAGACCACAATATATTGGCATTCCACAAGAAGCTGGGGCTTGTGTCCCAGATGCTGGGTTGAATGCCGGGCGGGTGAAGTAGAGCCCCAACCAGAAGCGAGACAGCCATGCGTTGCCCGTTTTGCGGTTATCATGACAGCAAGGTAGTGGATTCGCGGGTCGCCAAAGACGGCGATTCCATACGGCGCCGCCGCGAGTGCATCAACTGCAACCGCCGTTTTACGACCTACGAGCGCATCGAGGAGGTTGCGCAGATGGTCATCAAGAAGGACGGCCGCCGCGAGGCCTTTGACCGCTGGAAGTTGAAGAGCGGTGTCATGAAGGCCATTGAGAAACGGGCGGTGAGCCTGGAACAGGTCGACGCGATGATCAACAGCATCGAGCGGGAACTGTTCAACACCAACGAGCACGAGGTGACCACGCAGGCGCTTGGCGCGGCGGTGATGGACCGGCTCAAGGGGCTGGACGAGGTCGCCTATGTCCGCTTTGCCTCGGTGTACCGCCAGTTCAAAGACATTAATGAGTTCATGAGCGAACTCAAAGACATGCTCAAGTGAGTCCTCCGGTTCTGTAGACCGGTTCTCCTTACCGACCCACGCACGCCCCCGGGCTCCCCAAGGGAACCCGGGGGTTGGCTTTTTGGCGAAGGGGCATTCCGCAGGATTCTGATGAACCCGGCAGAAGGAAGAATGGACCCAAAGGACGAAAGGGACGGAAAGGACAAAGAGAACCAAGGTCACCGCGTAGACGGTCTCCGAAAAGGGGGGCGTTTATGGGGTGGTGTCTTGCGGGACTCTTACTTTGCCGTGCCGAGCAGCTTCATGGCGGCGGGGTTGGCCATCAGCATGAGGCTGCGCCTGCCCATGCCGTCGTGGCGGACAACCTCGTATTCGGGCGGGCTGGTTTGAAGTGCCTGCATCCAGTGCCAGTCATTTTCCATGACAAACCAGAAGGCTGGTTCGGGTCCGCTGACCCGGGCGGCAAAGGCGTCCAGTTCGGCGCGCACCTCATCCTCGGTTTCACGAATTGCGGGCGCGTCCCTGCCGGTTTTATCCACGGCCGCGGCGATGGCCTTGAGCAGTTCGCCGTGCTCGGCGGGGGTGATGCGCTCCTCGCTGGCCAGGGGCACTTTTCTGACCGACTCGGCGATGACCGTGCGCGCCTTCTTCTGAATCTTTATGGCGTCGAAGATCTTGTCCGGCGGAATCTTGTCGGCGCCGACCAGGCCGGTGAACAGCGGCTCGTGGAACTTGTGCGCGTTGAAGATGTATTCCTCGCGGGACACGCCGAGCGAATAGAGCTTGTAGTCGCGGCCCTGGTCCGCGAGCAGCGCCAGCGGCGCACAGAATTCACGCGCGGAGGAGTAGGGATTGGCCGCGGGGAACATAATTGGCGGCACAAGGGCCAACACCAGCGCCATCTGGGAAGCCACGACAACGTGCAACTGTTTGCCTTCCGTCCTGAAGGCGCGTCCCAGGGCATAACCCGCGAGCGCCAGGAACAGCAACGCCAGTGCGGCGACAGCCGGCGTGACCGCGGGGCGGTAGGGGGAGAACCACACGACCAGCGGCGCGGCGCCGAGCAGCGCGAGGCACGCCGCCCAAACAAACCCCGTGCGCCGGCGCCACACCGCGCGGGCGGAATCGGCCAGTTCGAGCACGCTGGCCGCGATGATTACGGCCAGGGCGGGGTAGACCGGCAGCAGATAGATCTGGCGCTTGCCGATGGAGGCCGAAAAGAACAGGAACGCCGGCACGGTCCAGCACCACAGGAACCAGTGCATCTTGGACTCGCCGCGGTTCTTCCACAGCCACCACAGGGTCCACGGTAGGAAGAGCGACCAGGGGAAGAGGTCGACGGGGAGATTGACGAGGTAATACCAGGGCTTTTCACTGTGGCTCACGCCGAGGAACAGGCGGCCGATGATGTTGCGGAACAGGCTGCCGCCAACGCCCTCGCTGACGGTGGCGGTCTGCGCGCCCGCAATGGCCATGCGCGCGGGAATGAACCACAGCAGGGCAACGCCCAACGCCGCAAGACAACCGATAATCCAGTGCAACTGTTTGCGTGCGGGCCGGTTTCCCCAATAGAACACAAGCATCCACAGCAGGGGGAACACCAGCGCGGGCGGGCCCTTGGCGAGCAGGCCCGCGCCGACGGCCAGCCAGATCACCGGCAGCCGCCAGACCCGCCGGTCGTCCTCCCAGCGCCAAAGGTGATACAGCACCACGGTCACGCACGCGGTGAGCAGCATGTCAATCTGGCCGGTGCGCGCCTGCCACCAGAAGCGCAGGGCGGTCATGAGCACCAGCGCCGACCAGAACGCGGTGCGGCGGCCAAACATGTGACGGGCCATGAGGAACGTGAGCGCAACGACCACCAGTGCGGACAGCACGGACGGCACGCGGGCGGTGAACGGTGTGACCGTGCCGCCGGGCAGGGATGCCAGCGCCATGCCCCAGAACAGCAGGGGGGGCTTCTCCGTGTAGGGCTGGCCGTTCACATGGGGTGCGAGCCAGTCGCCGGTGAGAAGCATTTCGCGGGCGACCTCGGCGAAGCGCGGCTCGTCGGGCGGCCACACGTCATAACCGCCGAGGTTGATGCTGAACAGCACGCCCGCCAGCACGAGCAGGAGCAGCAGGCTGGTCCGTTCCCTGGTCATTTATGGATTCCTTGTTGCGGCGGACACGCCGCGGATCAGAGTCCCGGCGGCAGCGGCACGGGTGTCGGGGGCGGCTGGTTGGTCTGGTTTATCTGGGGCATGTCCGGCACACCGACCACTGCGCCCGGCTTGGTCAGCATCTGGTTTTCGTCGCCTTCAGATTCGGGCATGTCAGGCAGGACGGGGAGGCCCTCCGCCGCCGGAGCAACCGGGCGGGAGGGGTCGAGGCAGCGCAGGATGCGTTCCCGGTCGGGCACAAGCACTTCGGCGGCGATCTTTTCCAGAATGCTCCGCGTTTCGGCCTTGACGGCCGCATCGCTGGCGCTGTTGGCGTCTATGTGCGCCGCAATCAGCGTTGCAAAATTGGCAATGGAGGCGCCCAGGCCGACAAGCTTTGCACGGGTCGCCTTTTCGATTGCCGGCGGATTCTCCCCGATCAGGGCCGCGGGTGCCACGGGCTGTCCCGTTTCTTTCGCGAGCGCGGCAATCTTCGCATCGGCCGCGAAGGCGGCGCGATAGCTTTTCATCAGGCGGTCAAAGCGCACATGCATGCTTTGTATCTGGAACGACGGCGCTTCCATGGGATGGCCGGCTGCCGCGTCCAGCACCTTGCCGAATTCAACGGGATAGCGCGCGCAGGCATCGTCGAGGAACATCGACAGGAGGGACGGGTCCTTCTGGTCGGGTGCCAGTTTGGCCAGGACAAAGCCGCGGAGCTGCGGGTCTTCCTCCCGGTTCGCAATGATCCCCGCCATGGACCGGATGTCCGCGTCGTCCCGCACGACAAGGGGGAAGTATTCGAGCGCGAGTCCGGTGTTTTCCCACACCTGCCGGTCAATTTCCGCAGCCGGACGGCCGGCATTCTGGCGCCGTGCGGCGACGGCGCCCTCACGGGCGGCCCGGATAAGGTCCTGTCCGCGCAGATTGCGAAATTCTTCGAAGGGATAATCGGGCCGCAGGTCCCCGGGGGCGCCGGCGGAGCGGGCGGGGCTCGGCGGCGCCTTTTCAATGCGCGTCATTATGTCGTGGACGACTTCCCAGTAGTTTATGATCACCTTTGGGTCTGCATTCGTGCGCCTGTTATTCCAGGGGAGCAGGCCGCCCGGCCCGGCCACGGGGGGGGGCTGCTGCGACACCGCCGGGGGCGGCGGCACCGGCGGGTACGCGGAGGGTGGCGGGGAATTCGGAATACCCTGGGTGTCGGTCGGTTCAGGCGCCTTTGTGGGCGGCGTGTTCTGGCCGAGCGCGGCCGTTGTGGCAAGCACCGCGCACGCCAAAGCGAGGCAAAGTTTCATGATCGTAATTCCTGGTGACGCCGGGCTTTCCGGCGGTCCCTGTATTCTATCGGTCCGTGCCGCTGCCGCCCAAACGGGGCGGCCCTATTCGTCGGCAG